>CAZFXK010000001.1:0-44285 GCA_964522975.1 uncultured Bacteroides sp.
TATTTTTGATTCTTCAAATATAAAGAAAATATGAAAAATAGAAAACTCTGTTTTCAAAGTATTCAATCAAAGACCTAATATAACAAAAAAAGGTATTATTTAATAGTTACCTAATGTTTTTGTTGTTCTTGGGTATGTTTTAGCTATGATTATATAATGAATTTTTCCATTTTGTTCTTTTTTATAACTTTTGTTGCTTTTACAATTGAACCTAAAACTATTCTTATCAGGGTATAGCTTATTATGTGTTATCAAAAAAAATTCTGTGCTTTTCACTAGAATGATTCTGCTTGTTTAATTTTAAATTGGTAGATAAAAACCGAGTTTAAGCTAATGAAATTCGTTAAGTATTTGCTTTTTGAGAGTAATGTTATGATATATGTATTCTTCTGAATTGTGTTGTTAGATACAGGGCTTACAGATATTGATGAGTTGGGGGTATGCAAATACTTATAATATTTTCGTAGGCTATAGAATCTATGGATTAACCATAAAAGAATATCTTAAATGATTTAGGATTTTATTTGTTATTATGCCTGAGGGAGTTAATTCTTTTTTCTCGGTTTCTGAAAATCTTAAGATAATAACGGAAACCTATCGATCTTTTTAAGAAGCTTCAAAAAGATTCATGCCGGAGATTTTCCGAGTGAGATTTTGTTTGATGATTATGAATGCAGGTTGCCTTCCGACTATTTTCTTGTAATGGTAGAATTAGTATTTTGTAAATCTAATAGAAATCGTTAGATTTAATTTCATATATTGATAACAGTTGTCATTCTAAATATAGAACCCTAATAATAAAAGCTCATTTAAATTAAATGAGCTTTTATTATTAGGTAGTGTTTTATTGAAAAGAAAGAGTCCAAATAGCTGTTTCTTCTTTTTCCGGATAGGGAAAGCTTAATCTTAATTGTTTGGTTGGTTGATTAATTTCAAAGGTAACAGGAGATCCTGAAATTCCTTCTTGTGAGTAGTCAGCCACAATTTTCCATTCTTTTCCCTCTGTTTGGTATTCTAGCTTTGGATAGTAAGTATTCCAAGCATATTCAAACCGTATATCCATACTCTGTAAGGAGGTGCCTTCTTCAAATGAAAGGATTAAGAATGGCGATTTATCATCTAAAGAGGGTTTCCATAATGTAGCGTAGCTGTTGTCTAAGACGTTGGTCGCGGCATAGGTTTGATTTTCTTCAGAGCTACATTCAATTTGAGAAGGGACAATCCCACCTTTCTTTTCCTTAATTAAATTGGGGAATGATTGCGTATTATAAGGGGTAATGTTTTGTATGGTACCTGTTGTTTCATCAAAAATTAACTCATTAATGCATATTTGTCGATAAGCTGTTCCTGTAACAAAGGGAAGCCTATGTCTATGGTAAAGAATGTAGTTTTTGTCTAAATACGAAAAAACAGTATGATGGCCGGGGCCATATACATTTAATTCTCTATCAGTTTTTAGTATGGGACTATTTGCTGCTTCCTTAAAAGGACCCATAGGGCTTTTACTGGTTGCATATCGAACTTCATAGGTGTCATCCATGGTGACTCCTTCTGAATAAGTAAGATAGTAAGTATCGCCTACCTTGTTTACTAGTGGTCCTTCAAAGAAGTGTTCAGGTGTAACCTCAGTCCATTCAGACTTAAATGTGCACATATCTTCATCAAGCTCTGCTGCAAAACAATGCCCGTTTGTCCAATCCCAGCCTGATCCCCAATAGAGATAAGGGGTTCCATCATCATCGATGAAAGCTTCTGCATCAATGGCGTGATAATACTTTGTAGTCTCATAGGGAATTAAAGGTTTATCCTTCAGCATATTCTCCCAAGGGCCTAGAGGATGATTTGCTTTTCCACACCATATTTCTGATCCTACAGATACATACATATAAAAGGTGTCTCCTTTTTTTATGATTGAAGGAGCCCACACCATATTCTCATTAGAGAGTGGAGAAGTACAGGCCTCTTTTGTAGGCCAGTTTAACTTGTTAAAGGTCCAGTTTTGAAAATCATCTGAAACCCAACAGGATAGGAATTCTTTTCCCCATGGATCAGCGGTTGCATAAAGATAAAATTTCCCTTCATGCTGTACGATGGATGGATCTGCAAAATATCCCGCTATTATGGGATTGGCTAGTTCTGTTAGTTTTTCTGTGCTGTTTTGTTTGGGTTGACAGGCTGACAGACAAAAAAAGACACATCCAATTATCCCTAAAAAACTTTTTATTTGTTTCATATTTAAAATATATTAATAATGCTTATTACTGAAAGGTTTCATTTATACTCCATTTTTCGTCCCATGCAATGTCAATGGTTGTATCCGAAGTGAAGGTTATAGGAAGCCAGATATACCTGGAATCAATTAAATCAGTTTTATTCCACTTGTCAAACATGGCAATATATGCATCTTTTTTTCCTTGAATGGGTAAAACGTAAGTACTCTGTCCGTAAAAGGTTATCTCTGATTCTTCTCCGGAACAAGGGTTGCCCATTGGGGTCCATTCTCCTAGCATGGAATCAGAAACGGCATACTCTGCTTGGTTAGGATCCCACGCCGTACAGCCTGAAGATAAGATGAAATAGGTGTTATTCCTTTTAAAAACAGCAGGAGCTTCTCTTGATTGGTTAATGAAGTTACGTGTGAAATTGCCTGTATGATTTAAATAATCCTCGGTTAGTTCGCTGATATAGAGAGTTCGGTTTTCTTCTGAAGAATAAATATGGTAAGCTGTTCCATCATCGTCTTTAAATAAAGTCATGTCTCTACTCATTGCATCGTTAGGCCTAATGGAACCTAAGTATTCGAAGTTTCCATTAGGAGTATCACAAATTGCTACTCCTGCAGCTGCTTTAGCATAATCGTGACTATCTACATGGAGCCACATCACGAATTTTCCGGTTTTATCGTTATAGATTACCTTAGGTCTTTCTAATACATTTGATGGGTGTAAATCTGATAAACTATCTGTCAAATGGGGTTTTAAGGCTATTCCCTCAAAGTTCCAATGATAAAGATCTTTGGATGAGTAGCAGGAAACTCCTCCAGCCTCTGTTCTATAACACTCCCAACTAGGTACTTTTGGATTCCAATAAGTGGAGTCCCCTTTGTATTCACCGTACCAATAATAAGTACCCTCGTGATATACTATGCCTCCACCGTGTGCATTAATTCTATTTCCTTCTGTATCCAACCACTTTTCTCCGGAAACAATGAATTGAAGTTCTGTTTTGGATTGGTTTTTACAGCCTGTAAAGAAGAAGGAGATTAGAAGGAAAATAAAAATTTGTTTTTTCATACAAAGAGTAATTTTGGAGTTTAAATGAAAATTGATATTGTGAAGGACTAATTTAATAGATTAAAGGCATTAGAAGGAATTTTCCATCTCCTATTTTCTTGGAAGATGGATTATTATACTCCTTTTGAATAGAATTTATACGTTGTGGTGGGGGATTATCAATTGTGTGAGTCTTTTACTCCTGCTTTAATTGGAAATTAAAACTCATGCCTCTCTGTTTTAGCGTCATTGATTTCTCATTAACTTTAAATTCCATTGCAATACCGGCATTATCAAAGGTAAACTTATCTTTTTGAGTTGGTCTTAATGGAAAAGAAGGCTGTCGCGTTGCCTGAGCTTTTAAGGTATTGTTTTCAATAAACACATGAATAGTCAGGGGGAGTTGATTGCTTACGTAGATGCCTGTATATTGAGTAAGCTCATCCAGATTGACCTCTATAACATCAAAAGAGGGAATGTCAAAAGGAATATCATAAGCTGTGCTTAATACGGCTACTGAGATGGAGTTAATATCATAACTAAGGGCATTACTTGTGACGGATAGGATAACTTGATCTTTGGGAATATAAACCCATATGGATTGGAAGCCATCTATGCCTCCTGTGTGTGCATAACCGGAATACGTGTAAAAAGGAACATGGAACAGTCCTATTCCAAAAGCATTGTCTTTTAGAGTGGTCATTTTAGCTATGCTTTCTTTTGAAAGGAGAGTGTGGTCGAAAATAGCTTGTATGAATAAGGCTATCTCTTTTGAAGTGGAGATAAGGCCTCCTGCGCCAATGGTTTGAGTAGGAGAGGTTCTCTTTTGATTTTTCCATTCATTTTGTTCAAACACATACGATGAAGTCTCTTTCTCTTCTATTTCTGTGCTATAATATGTGTTTTCTAATTCTAAAGGAATGGTTATGTACTCTTTAATTAGCTGGCTATACGATTTATTATACACTTTTTCTAAGATATAAGAAAGCAGAATGTAGTTGGAGTTACTATATTCCATTTTACTGTTTGGAGCGAACAAGCTTTTATGACTACCAATTCTTTTAAGCATTTCTTCTTTGTTTTGTTTTTTGGTATTTATTTTGAGAAAGTCTTTTTCATTGGTGATGTTGTAAATGCCACTTCTATGGTAAAGCATATGTTCTAGAGTGATGTTTTTAGCATTATCTATTTTTGGGAAAAAGGTAGCTAACGTATCAGCGAGTGAAAGCCTCTTTCCTTCAGCGGCTTTGAGTACAAGAACTGCAGTAAAAGTTTTAGAAATTGAGCCAATGCAATAGGGAGTATTATTATCTGCCTTAATTTTTTTCTCAATATTAGAAAAGCCAATTGCTGTTTGATAAACTATTTCTCCTTGTTTGCATAAGGTTACACTCCCCATAAATCTGTCATGCTCGTTTAATGTAGCAAAATAGGTGTCAAGCTTCTCTTTATGTATGTATAGTTTTTGTTGTTCTGAATGGGAACATCCTGTAGTAAAGGATAATAGGAGGGATATAAAGATAATTGAAAGACGATGAGATAAAGAGTTTTTCATAATTTGTAAGGTGTTAATAAGGTTTAACTAACTTTTGTTTTATCGGTCCCAGACCGAGGGCCACTCTCTCTGGGGTAGACACCTCGTCGGTCTGGGAGAGAACAATGCTCTAACCCAGACCGATCTTATGGAGAGGTTTTGTTTTATCGCTTTGATATATAAAAGTAAAGATAAAAGAAAAGAAGACAAAGGAATTTGTGGAAAATAGAGACAGAAATAATCCGAGAGAAAAAATGCCTTTTCATTTTCTTATAACGTAAAAATATTGATAGTCAATAAAAAAGAATTAATTTTGTGCTTCACTTAAATTATTCAGAAGTCATGAAACTAGATACACTTACAGCCATTTCACCAATAGATGGTCGATATAGAGGCAAAACAGAGGCTTTAGCAAACTATTTTTCAGAATATGCATTGATGAAATATAGGGTGCGTGTTGAAATTGAATATTTTATTGCCTTATGTGAAGAACCATTACCTCAATTAATGGATGTTGATGCGAAATACTTTGATGTACTACGTGCTATTTACCAGGATTTTTCAGAAGAGGATGCACAACGCATTAAAGAGATAGAGAAGATTACCAATCACGATGTGAAAGCTGTAGAGTATTTTTTGAAAGAAAAGTTTGATGAGTATAATGAATTGGTGCCCTATAAAGAGTTTATCCATTTTGGATTAACCTCTCAAGATATAAATAACACATCTGTGCCTTTGTCTATAAAAGAGGCTTTAGAGGAAGTTTATTATCCATTGCTAACCGAATTGATGCAGCAACTTAAAAGATATGCTGAAGAATGGGAAGAGGTTTCTATGTTGGCTAAAACACACGGTCAGCCGGCATCACCCACCCGTTTGGGTAAAGAGATAAAGGTGTTTTTGTATCGTATACAAGAGCAGTTGGAGCATTTGACTTGTCTGCCTATCACAGCGAAATTTGGAGGAGCTACCGGTAATTATAATGCGCATCACATAGCTTACCCTGAAATAGATTGGCAATTGTTTGGTGATGGGTTCGTGACTGATTATTTGGGTTTGGAGCGTGAGCAGTATACCACCCAAATCTCCAATTATGATAATATGGGAGCTTTGTTTGATGCCTTGCGCCGCATAAATACTATTCTGATTGATTTAGATAGAGATTTTTGGCAATATATCTCAATGGAATATTTTAAACAAAAAATAAAAGAGGGCGAGATTGGTTCTAGTGCCATGCCTCATAAGGTTAATCCTATTGACTTTGAAAATTCTGAAGGTAATTTAGGGATAGCCAATGCACTCTTCGACCATCTTTCTAATAAGTTACCCATATCCCGTTTGCAAAGAGATTTGACGGATTCTACCGTTTTGCGTAATGTAGGAGTTCCTTTGGGACATTCCATTATAGCCATAAACAGTACAATAAAAGGATTAGGGAAGCTGTTGCTGAATAAAGAAGCCATATATCGTGACTTGGATCATTCTTGGAGTGTGGTTGCTGAAGCCATACAAACCATTCTTCGCAGAGAAGGATATCCAAATCCTTACGAGGCCTTGAAAAACTTAACGCGAACAAATCAAATCATTGATGAGAAAGCTATTCATTCTTTCATTGAAGAATTAGAGGTAGACGATAAATTAAAAAAAGAATTAAAAAAGATTACTCCACATAATTACACAGGAGTATAATTAAAGAGAAGTAAGCCGTGAGGCTGAACACAAGAAATAATGGAAAATAGAAGAGACGGTGGAAGACGCAATCAAAAAAGAAGTTCCACCACAGGCCGTGATGGCAGAAGAAGTGAAAATCGTTTTAGTGGGAAGGAAAACCGCCCTAGATCCAATAGAGGGAATCGGGATTCTCAAGAAAATGAAAACGAAGTAGGGCAAAGGAGTCGCTATTCTCATAAAGAAGAGGGAAAGCGTGAAGGGCGTTCATATAGAAAAGAGGATGAGCGTTTTGAGAAAAGAGTTTATGGAAAAAAATCGTTTGATAAAGCGAAACCTTATAAGAAAAGAAAAGAGAGCGGAAAAGCCAAAGAATTTAAGAGTGATTCACGAGATGAATTAATTCGCTTAAATCGGTTTTTATCTCGTGCAGGAGTTTGTTCCCGAAGAGAAGCAGATGAGTTTATCGAAGCAGGTGTGGTTACAGTAAATGGTGAGGTTGTTACTGAGTTAGGAACAAAAGTAAAGCCTACGGATGTGGTTAAGTTTCACGATCAACCGGTTGGATTGGAGAAAAAAGTATATGTGCTTCTGAATAAACCGAAGAATTGTGTAACCACGATGGATGATCCAAAGGGACGTATGACTGTTATGGATTTAGTGAGTAATGCTTGTGATGAGCGAATTTACCCAGTGGGTCGTTTAGATAGAAATACAACCGGGGTATTACTGCTTACAAACGATGGTGATTTGGCTGCGCGTTTAACTCACCCTCGTTATGAACATAAGAAAATATATCATATAGTTGTTGATAATCCGGTGAAAGAAGAGCATCTTACCCAAATTGCATCAGGGATTGAATTAGACGATGGATTTATTAAAGCGGATTCAATTAGCTATGTTGATCAAGAGAATAAGAATAATGTTGGGATTGAAATTCACTCCGGAAAAAATCGCATAGTAAGGCGTATTTTTGAATCTTTAGGATATCAAGTAGTGCGTTTAGATCGGGTTTATTTTGCCGGTTTAACCAAAAAAGGATTGCGAAGAGGAGCTTGGAGGCATTTAACCCCACAAGAGGTTGCTTTTCTTCAGATGAATACACATTCAGAAAAATAAATAGTTAGTTTTTAAACAGAATAATGATATGGAAAAAGTTAGTAGAACAAAAAATGTTGACTTGCTCAAAAGAGAAGACTATGGAGCCATAGTTAACATTAAAGGTTGGGTTCGTACCCGCAGAGGAAGTAAGAAGGTTAGCTTTGTAGCTATGAACGACGGTTCTACAATTAATAATGTTCAAGTAGTTGTTGAGAATGAACAGTTCGATGAAGAGTTGTTACGTAAGATTACAACCGGTGCTTGTTTAAGTGTGAATGGAAAATTAGTAGAATCTGCAGGATCAGGGCAGCGTGTTGAATTACAAGCTACAGAGATAGAAGTTTTAGGTGTCTGTGATGATTCTTACCCTTTACAGAAAAAAGGGCATTCAATGGAATTCTTGCGCGAAATTGCTCACTTACGTCCACGTACAAATGCTTTTGGTGCTGTGTTTCGTATGCGTCACCATATGGCGATTGCCATTCATAAGTTTTTCTCTGATAGGGGTTTTTATTATTTTCATTCGCCTATCATTACCTCTTCTGATAGCGAGGGAGCAGGACAGATGTTTACTGTTACCTCTTTGGATTTAGATAATCTTCCTTTAGATGAGAAGGGGAAGGTTCAATATGAAAAAGATTTCTTTGGGAAAGAGACACATCTTACAGTTTCCGGGCAGTTAGAAGGAGAATTAGCTGCTACGGCATTAGGAGCTATTTATACTTTTGGTCCCACTTTTAGAGCTGAAAATTCAAATACGCCCCGTCATTTAGCCGAATTCTGGATGATTGAACCGGAAGTGGCTTTTAATGATAATGAAGATAATATGGATTTAGCCGAAGAGTTCATTAAGTATTGTGTACAGTGGGCTTTGGATAACTGTAAGGAAGATCTTGATTTTTTAAATCAAAGAATTGATAAAGGATTGATTGAGCGATTAGAGGGAGTTTTAAGTGGTCCTTTTAAGCGTTTAACCTATACTGAAGGAATTAAAATTCTTGAGGAGGCAATAGCCAACGGACAGAAGTTTCAATTTCCTGTTTATTGGGGAGTTGATTTGGCTTCAGAGCATGAACGTTACTTGGTGGAAAATCACTTTAAACGTCCGGTTATTTTGACCGATTATCCAAAAGAGATTAAAGCTTTTTATATGAAACAAAATGAAGATGGCAAGACTGTTCGTGCAATGGATGTTTTGTTTCCTAAAATTGGAGAGATTATTGGAGGGTCTGAAAGAGAGGCTGATTACGATAAGTTATTAAAAAGAATAACAGAACTTGATATTCCAATGAAAGATATGTGGTGGTATTTGGAGACTAGAAAATATGGTACTTGTCCACATGCCGGATTTGGTTTAGGCTTTGAGAGATTACTTCTCTTTGTAACGGGCATGACAAATATACGTGATGTAATTCCTTTTCCAAGAACTCCACATAGTGCTGAATTCTAAAGGGGGATTAAAAAAACAACAAAGAAGAGAGAGTCTATTCATTTAGCTCTCTTTTTTTGTGTCGAATCAACGGAAGTAGATTGTTTTGAATGAAAGAGATTCATAGTAAAGAAAGAATGTAATTTTGATTTAAAAGGATGATTTCTAGTCAATATGCTGAAAAAGAGTATAAAAGAGTTTGTTTTTAATAAAGAAAAACAGTACTTTTGCAAGCCGATTATTATCTCGAATAGAGTTATTATTCACAATAATAAGCATTTACATGTTATTCCGTGATGTGAATCTTAATCATTAGCCGAGTGAATAATAGAATTAATTTAAGTAATAATAAACAAAACAATTAAAAGTGGATACTTTAAGTTATAAAACAGTTTCTGCAAATCAAACCACAGCAAATAAAGAGTGGGTTATTGTAGACGCAACCGATCAAGTTTTAGGACGCTTGTGCTCAAAGGTAGCAAAAATCTTAAGAGGAAAGTATAAACCCAATTTTACTCCTCATGTTGATTGTGGTGATAATGTAATCATCATCAATGCTGATAAAGTTAAGATGACAGGCAATAAATGGAATGATAGAGTATATTTAACTTACTCTGGTTATCCAGGTGGTCAAAAAGAAATGTCTCCTGCTCGTTTACAAGCAAAACCTAATGGAGATGATAAGCTTTTTAGAAAAGTTGTGAAAGGAATGTTACCTAAAAATAAACTAGGTGCACAGCTATTGGGTAATCTGTATGTATATGCTGGAGAAGATCATAAGCATGAAGCTCAAAGCCCTAAAAAAATTGATATAAACTCACTTAAATAATAGATAATGGAAGTAGTAAACGCATTAGGTAGACGTAAACGCGCTATTGCTCGCATATTCGTAACTGAAGGTACCGGAAAGATTACTATTAATAAAAGAGATTTAGAAGTATATTTCCCTTCCGGGATTTTACAATATGTTGTTAAACAACCTCTTGTTGCAGTAGAAGCTGAAGGTAAATATGATATAAACGTAAATCTTAATGGAGGAGGCTATACCGGTCAATCACAAGCTTTGCGCTTAGCAATTGCTCGTGCTCTTGTGAAAATTAATCCGGAAGATAAAGCTGCTCTTCGTGCTGAAGGATTTATGACTCGTGATTCTCGTTCTGTTGAACGTAAAAAACCAGGTCAACCTAAAGCTCGTAAGAAATTCCAATTCAGTAAGCGTTAATAAATGCTTTACTGTTTGGGTAAGCCGTTTAGTATCTAAACTTCCAAGACTTCTTATCGTAAAGAAAAGAACTACTTGGTAGTTGGTTTAGAATGAAACATAAAAGAAAGTAAACGATTAATAAATAAAAAATGTCAAGAATTACATTTGATCAATTATTAGAAGCAGGTTCACATTTTGGACACTTAAGAAGAAAGTGGAATCCTGCAATGGCTCCTTATATCTTTATGGAGCGCAATGGTATTCATATCATAGATTTACATAAAACAGCAGCAAAAGTTGATGAGGCTGCTGAAGCTTTAAAACAAATTGCAAAGTCCGGAAAGAAAATTCTTTTTGTTGCTACTAAAAAGCAGGCAAAACAAATTGTTGCTGAAAAAGCAGAAGCTGTAAATATGCCTTATGTTGTTGAGCGTTGGCCGGGTGGTATGTTAACCAACTTTCCAACTATTCGTAAGGCTGTTAAGAAAATGTCTACTATTGACCGCTTGACTAGTGATGGCACATACGATAACTTATCAAAGAGAGAGAAGTTGCAAATTGAAAGACAACGTACAAAGTTAGAGAAGAACTTGGGTTCAATTGCTGATTTGACTCGTTTGCCTGCTGCTCTTTTTGTAGTAGACGTAATGAAAGAGAATATTGCAGTTCGCGAGGCTAACCGTTTGGGTATTCCTATTTTTGCGATGGTTGACACAAATTCAGATCCTAGTAATGTGGACTTTGTCATCCCTGCAAATGATGACGCAACTAAATCAATTGAATTAATTATTGATGTTTGTTGTGCTGCTATTCAAGAAGGTTTGACTGAGCGTCAAGCTGAGAAAGTAGATATGGAAGCTGCAGGAGAAGGCCCTAAAACTAAGAAAAAAGCAACTAAAGCAAGAGTGCAAAAAGTTGATGAGGTTGCTGAAGAGAAATCTGAAGTTGAGCCGGCAGAGGTAGAGAAGAAAGAAGAAGCAAACAAAGAAGAAGATAAGGCTGAGGTTCAAAAAGAAAACGAACCAGAAGCTTAAAAATATTATTAGCCAATGGTTGGGATGAGGTGAAATGTAAGTAATTACATTTATTCTTGTCCTAATTATTGGCTTTCCTTACTATAAATATTAAACCGCTTAAATAAATATATTATGGCTGTATCAATGGCAGATATTAAGCATCTACGTAAGTTGACAGGTGCTGGAATGATGGATTGTAAAAATGCATTAGAAGAAGCTAATGGTGATTTTGATAAAGCAGTAGAGATTATCCGAAAAAAAGGACAGGCTGTTGCTGCAAAACGTTCTGATCGTGATGCTTCAGAAGGTTGTGTTGCAGCTAAATCTACGGGTAAAAAAGCAACTATGATTGCTTTGAAGTGTGAAACAGATTTTGTTGCTAAGAATGAAGCTTTCATGGCTTTAACTGAGCAAATCTTGGATTTAGCGATTAAAAATGAAGCTACTTCTTTACAAGAGGTTGAGGCTTTAAAATTAGGAGATATAACTGTAGCTGAAGCTGTAACTGAGCGTAGTGGCGTTACCGGAGAAAAAATGGAATTAGATGGCTATAGTATTGTAGAAGGTGAATCTACTGCAATCTATATTCATATGGGAAATAAATTGGGAACCATTGTTTCTTTCAATCAAGAAGTTGCAGAGCAGGTGGGACGTGAAGTTGCCATGCAAATTGCAGCAATGAATCCTATAGCTGTTGATGTGGATAGTATTCCGGCTGATGTTCTTGAACGTGAAAAGAAAGTTGCTGCAGAGAAGGCTCGTGAAGAGGGTAAACCTGAAAACTTGATTGATCGTATTGTTCAAGGCCGTATCAATAAGTTTTATAGTGAAGTTTGTCTATTAAGACAAGATTATGTAAAAGATTCAAGTATGACCGTTGCTGCATTTTTAGATAAGCAAAATAAAGGACTTACAGTTGTCGATTTTAAACGCTTCTCTTTAGATCAAGAGTAATAGTGTAAAAAATATTCGAAATAAAAAGGGCCATTCAATTGAATGGTCCTTTTTATTGGCGCTGTCTAATAATATTGTGTAAATTTAAAACTGTTGGTATGATTACTTGGAGTTTTTTATTTATGTATAAACTTGATAAAAGCTTAATTATGGATAGTGCTTATTGAATTCAATGTTTATCCTTTAGGTTTTGTTTGAGTATATCCTTTTTGCTTTAAAAAGTTTACTATTAATTCTTTAAAATCTCCCTGAATTATTATTTCTCCGGCTTTTGATGAGCCTCCTACACCACATTTGTTTTTTAATGACTTTTCAAGTTCACGTAAATCCTCTTTTGTTCCAATAAATCCGGAAATAAGGGTAACTACTTTTCCCCCTCTATTTTTTCGATCAGTTTGCACTCTTAGTTTTTGTTGTTGAGGAGGCAGTGTTTCAACTTCTTCCTCTTGATCGACCGCATATTCATAATCGGGATTTGTGGAATAAACTACATTTAAACGATCTTTCCAATCTTGCTTTTTCATAAGAATCCAAGTTAAAATTAATCAAACATACCTTTTTATTTTAAGATAGTAATAATTCTTGTTGATTTAATCTAAAAGCCCCCTCTAAAACTCCCGACTATTAATAAAAAAATTGTATTTTTACAGGCTAAAGAGAACAAAGATTATGAGTACTCCAAGTGAACAGCTAAAGAAAGTAAAAGTGCCAGAGCCGACCCTTCGCAGATTGCCATGGTATCTTTCTAATGTCCGCTTACTTAAAAAAGAGGGTGTAGAATACGTTTCTTCTACACAAATAGCCAAAGAAATTAATATTGACGCATCTAAAGTGGCTAAAGACCTTTCGTATGTAAATATTTCGGGACGTACTAGAGTGGGTTATCATACGGATACCATGATTCAGGTTTTGGAGGACTTCTTAGGTTTTTCTACGGTACACAAAGCTTTTTTATTCGGTGTAGGTAGTTTAGGGGGTGCACTATTAGGAGATTCCGGATTGTCTCAGTTTGGATTGAATATTGTCGGTGCTTTTGATGTCGATCCAAAGAAAGTAGGACAAAGAATAAACAATATTCCTATCTATCATACAGATGAATTTGAGCAACTGATGAAAGAAGATCGGGTAAATATTGGAGTTTTAACGGTACCCATTGAAAAGGCACAAAACATAACCGATCGTATTATAGCCGGTGGTATTCAAGCCTTATGGAATTTTACTCCCGTACGTATTCGCGTGCCGGAAGACATAGTAGTTCAAAACACCTCTTTATATGCTCATCTGGCTGTGATGTTTAATCGTTTGGACTTTAATGAAAATCGATGAAGATTATTGGGGTTGGCATGAATTATGCCTTACATAAGGAGGAACTGAAAGACAATAGTGCTACGGTTAATCCTATTATTTTTATGAAGCCAGAATCAGCTTTATTAAAAGAGGGGAAGCCGTTTTTTATTCCTGATTTTGCCACTGATTTTCAGTATGAAACTGAGTTGGTAGTCCGTATTAATCGATTAGGGAAGAATATAGCAAGCCGCTTTGCTTCGCGTTATTATGAAGAGGTAACCGTAGGAATCGATTTGACAGCAAGAGATTTACAAAACGAATTCAGAGCAGGGGGATTACCTTGGGAATTGGCTAAGGGATTTGATGGTTCGGCTGTTATTGGCGATTTTATTCCTGTAAATCAATATGAAGATATTCAGAAAATTCACTTTTCATTAAGATTAGAGGAGGATGTATTGCAAAAAGGGTATACCGGTGACATGCTTTTTAGTGTAGATGAAATCATAGCGTATGTAAGTCGATTCATGACCCTGAAAATAGGCGATTTGATTTTTACAGGAACGCCTCAAGGTGTTGGTTCAATAAGTATAGGGCAAGAGTTAGAAGGATATCTTGAAGATAAAAAAGTATTGCATCTTCCTGTTCGATAAATAAATTTAAGATATGAAAATACGGGTGGGTTTTGGTTATGATGTGCATCGTTTTGCTGAACATAGAGATCTATGGCTTGGTGGAATTAAAATTGAATATGTTAAAGGATTAGAAGGCCATTCGGATGCTGACGTATTGATTCATGTTATTTGTGATGCTCTTTTAGGGGCTGCAAATTTACGAGATATCGGTTATCAATTTCCTGATACGGCTGCTGAATATAAAGATGTTGATAGCAAATTATTACTCAAACGTGTAATGGAATTACTCAAGGAAAAAGAATATCTATTAGGTAATATTGATGTTACGATTTGTGCCGAGCAGCCTAAATTGAATCCCCATATTCCCATGATGAAAGAAACGTTAGCAGCTATCATGGAAATTGAGGAGGAAGATATTTCCATCAAAGCAACTACAACCGAACGATTAGGCTTTGTGGGGAGAGAAGAGGGGATTGCAGCCTATGCTACGGTTTTAATATACAAAGACTAATTCCCACTAAAATTTTTTCAGTCGAATCTATTTTATTTAGATTGTAACCCCATGCTTTATAAGGTGATTCGCATAGTTACCATTTGTTCTTTAAATCCTTGTCCCTTGAATAATTGAATGGCATTGGTGTTTCTTGCTAGTACATTCAAGTCCAAAAATCTTAAGTCCCTACTTCTGGTCCACTCCTTGGCCTGATTTATAAGAGCTTTGGCGACTCCTTTATTTCTATATTCATCTTGTACCATTATATCCATAAGGTATGCATAGTTATATTGCACAAAGCAGTTATAAGGAAGAGTTAACTGTTCACAAAGCACCATAAATCCTATGACTTTTTTGTTTTCTTCTGCCACTATTATATCGGCAGTGTCCGAGTCCATCATTTCCTGAAAAAAATCCTCTTCTTGTTCCGCTTCTCTTATGATATCGGGTTGTATGTTAGCCATTAGGCTAAAGAATTCACGATAGAGTTTTTTTATTTGTGGAATATCTTTTTCTTCTGCAACTCTTATATTCATATGCTTATCCTTGATTTTGATGTTTTTAATGGGATATGGAATTCAAGTACTGTTTCATCATGAAACGTTCGTTAAAATAAATAATACTTAGGATGTGGACAAGCCTAATGATTGATTATATTTTCAATGTTCTTTATATAGATGAAAAAATATAAAAATCGTATCTTAGAGCCTTGTAATAAGTTCCCTCGTCGGTCTGGGATCGACGGGGTGTTAGTCCCAGACCGACGGCACCTCTCTCCCAGACTGAACGGATAAAGGTCCCAGACCTTTAAAAATTGACGGTGCGTTTTTGAGTAATCCATCTATTGGGAAAAGAGAGGCTTATTCTATGAATCATAAGTTCAATGGAGATTACATTCTTCATCAAGAGGATAAAAGTAAGAATGAAAGATAAAAATAAAAGAGTACTTGTAGGAGTAAGTGGAGGTATAGACAGTACTGCCGCCTGTTTAATGCTTCAAGAGCAAGGTTATGAGGTGATAGGCTTAACTTTGCAAGTGTGGGGTGAGGCTCCGGAAGAAGCAAAAGAGATGGCGGATAAAATAGGCATAGAACACCACATCATTGATGAAAGAGATCTTTTTCAAAAAACAATCATTGCTTCTTTTTTGCAAGAGTATAGATTGGGTAGAACACCCAATCCTTGTGTTATGTGTAATCCTTTATTTAAGTTTCGGGTTTTAACCGAGTGGGCCGATAAACTAGAATGTCAATGGATTGCCACAGGACATTATATCCGTATCAATAACAAGAATGGAAAATTCTATTTAAGAGTAGGAGAAGATGAAAAGAAAGATCAATCTTATTTCTTATGGCGGGTAGGACAAGAAGTTTTAAAAAGAACCCTTTTCCCATTAGGTGAATTCCATAAAACAGAAGTTAGAGAGTATCTAAGAAAAAAAGGATTTGAAGAAAAATCTCAAGGAGATGAAAGTATGGAAGTCTGTTTTATAAAATCGGATTATCGTGATTTTTTAAAAGAACAATGTCCCGATTTAGATAAAGAAGTGGGCCCCGGATTGTTTGTTAGTAAAACCGGTGAGAAGTTGGGTGAACATAAAGGATTTCCCTATTATACCATTGGTCAACGTAAAGGTTTGGGCATTGCATTGGGTGAGCCGGCTTATGTATTAAAGTTGAACCCGGATAAAAACACCGTGATGTTAGGAAATCAGGAAGATTTAATGGTTTCTGCTATGTTAACCGAAAAGCCTAAGCTTGTTGATAGAGAAGAATTCCTGTCCTGTAAAAACCTTTCGGTTAGAATACGTTATCGGAGTAAACCCATTCCTTGTTCTGTGCGGTTTTTAGAGGACGAAAGGCTTTTAGTGCATTTTGGCTATCCGGCATCTGCCGTAACTCCCGGACAATCGGCTGTTTTTTATGATGAGGATCGTGTCTTGGGAGGAGCCATAATCGATTTTCAACGCGGTGTGCAATGGATTGTAGAACAACAAAAAATGAATAAATAAATGTATAGAAAATTAAAACTGTTTATTGTAGTATCATTCGTCACATTACTTGCTGTGGCTCATCCAGGTTATAAATACCGTGTTTTATTAACCGATAAAAATAAAACGACTTTTTCTTTGGATCAACCGGATCGGTTTTTGTCAAAAAAAGCATTAGAAAGAAGAGAAAAACAAAATATTAGAATTGACTCTACCGATTTGCCGGTATGTGAAGCTTACATTAAAGCTATTGAGCGGAAGGGGGTTAAAGTAGTGGCTAAGGGGAAATGGAATAATTTTGTAACGGTGTCGTGCGCCGATACCATACAGATTCATCAGATAGCTCAGCTCCCTTTTGTCCGTGCAATTAAACGCGTATGGATAGAACCTGAGGTAGCTAAAGATGAAGTTTTGAAACGGGATACCTTAATCAACGAGTACGAAGAAATTGATTCTCTATATTATGGAGTAGGTACCCGGCAAATAGAAATTAGTAATGCAGATAAGTTGCATCAGTTGGGATTTAAAGGACAGGGAATGGAAGTTGCTGTGATTGATGCCGGATTTCATAATTTAGACTCCATTACTTTATTGGATAATGTAAAAATAGCAGGAACTAAAGATTTTGTCAATGCTGACGGTAATCTCTATCTAGGGCATAGTCACGGATTGGGCGTATTTTCTTGTATGGCTGCAAATAAACCCAAGGTGATGGTGGGTACTGCACCCGAAGCTACCTATTGGTTGTTACGAAGTGAAGATGAACATACGGAACATTTAGTAGAGCAGGATTATTGGGCGGCTGCTGTTGAGTATGCCGATAGTGTAGGAGTGGATGTTATTAATACTTCGTTAGGTTATCACACGTTTGATGATGAGGCGCAGAATTACACCTACAGAGATCTTGATGGAGAGCATGCGCTGATATCCCGTCAAGCTTCAATGGTAGCTAAAAAAGGGATGGTATTGGTTTGTAGTGCCGGTAATACCGGGGCAAATTCTTGGAAGAAAATTACTACACCGGGTGATGCTGATTACGTTTTAACTGTTGGTGCCATTGATGCTCAAGGAGTTTTAGCCCCTTTCTCAGCTGTTGGCAATACGGTTGATGGGCGTGTTAAGCCTGATGTGGTTGCAGTGGGAAGATATGCTTATGCCGTTAGTCCGTATGGAACTCTATTGCCGGTTAATGGCACATCGTATGCTTCGCCCATACTTTGTGGTATGGTTACCTGTTTATGGCAAGCATTACCTCACTTAAGTGCTCAGGAAATTGTGGAGCTAGTACGGAAATCGGGTGATAGAGTACTCTATCCGGATAATATTTATGGATATGGAATTCCTGATTTTTGGAAAGCTTATCAATTAGGAAAAAATAAAAATGAACCCTGACATATTAACTTTATTAGAGTTAAACGCACTGGCTCGTAAGAGTCTGGAGCAATGTTTACCGGATAGCTACTGGATACAGGCCGAACTAAGTGAGGTGCGTGTAAATCAAAATAGTGGACATTGCTATTTGGAATTAGTGCAAAAAGATACCCAAACTAATTATTTAGTAGCTAAAGCAAGGGGCATTATCTGGGCAAATGTTTATGGTATGTTACGCCCTTTTTTTGAGGAAACCACCGGTCAGCAATTTGTGGCAGGCATTAAAGTCTTGATAC
This sequence comes from uncultured Bacteroides sp., assembly GCA_964522975.1. Lineage (GTDB taxonomy): Bacteria > Bacteroidota > Bacteroidia > Bacteroidales > Bacteroidaceae > Bacteroides_E. The sequence continues at coordinate 18,248 of CAZFXK010000001.1, forward strand.
AGGTTTCAATCCATTTTCATGAACTTTATGGTTATAGTTTGGTGGTTGAAAACATAAATCCCGAATATACATTGGGAGATTTGGCTTTACGAAGAAAAGAAATTCTCGATCAACTAAAAAAAGAAGGAGTTCTGACTTTAAATAAGGAATTGGATTTCCCAAAACTTCCTCAACGCCTAGCCGTAATTTCTTCTGCTACAGCAGCAGGTTATGATGATTTTCGGAATCAGTTGGAACATAATGAGCGAGGGTATGGTTTTTACATAGAACTATTTCCGGCTCTAATGCAAGGAGATCAAGTGGAAAAATCCATGCTTTCTGCTTTAGAAGAGATAGTAAAACGAAGAGAAGAATTCGACGTTGTTATTATCATACGGGGAGGAGGATCTACCTCTGACTTGTCCGGTTTTGATACCTATTTATTAGCAGCTGCTTGTGCTCAGTTTCCTTTACCTATTATAACAGGAATAGGACACGAAAGAGATGATACGGTTTTAGATAGTGTAGCTTATAAGCGGGTGAAAACCCCTACTGCAGCTGCAGAGTTCATTGTTTATCATATGAATCTGGCTGCTGAGCAGTTAAGTACCTTGTCTAATCGTTTGTGGGAGGTTACCAATGCTTTATTAGTAAAGAAAAAGAATGAACTATTACTTTATCAGCAGCGAATCCCTCGTTTAGCTAATGCTTTATTGGCTAATGTAAAAATAGAATTAGCCGGCTTGAATGGTCGTTTGCATCAATCTGTTTTCCACTATTTAGCAGCAGAGAAACATAAACTTTCTCTGCTAACACAAAGCATTAAATATGCCTCCCCCGAGTTTGTAATGAAACGTGGTTATACGCTGACAACAGTAGATGGAGAAATTGTAAAAAGTGTGAAGGAGTTGGCGAATAAGAGAACCATGACGACCCATTTTAAAGACGGAAAAATAGAATCGGAAATTATAGAAGAAATAAAATGAAGAAAAAATTAAGCTATTCTGATGCCATCAAACGATTAGAAGAGATCGTAAATTCAATAGAATCGAATGAACTTGAAATTGATGAGCTAACCCATAAGATTAAAGAAGCCAATGATTTAATTCAATTGTGTACAGAAAAATTAACAAAAGTTGATCAAGAGGTGGAAAAAATATTATTAGAAAGGAAGAGTATTGAAGAATAAAAAGTATATTTGCTTTAGATAGAGGAAAATATAGATTAAAATGAAAGAAATAGACTGGTCAAATCTATCATTTGGATATATTCCAACTGATTATAACGTTAGAATTAACTATCGTAATGGCGCGTGGGGCGAACTGGAAGTGAATAGTAGTGAATATGTACATCTGCATATGGCTGCTACTTGTTTGCATTACGGGCAACAAGTTTTTGAAGGAATGAAAGCTTTTCGAGGGAAAGATGGCAGAGTGAGAATTTTCCGCATAGATGAGAATGCAAAAAGGCTTCAATCATCTTGTGAGGGCATATTGATGAAGACGCTTCCTGTTGAACGCTATAAAGAGGCTGTGCTTAAAGCTGTTCAATTGAATGAGCGTTTTGTGCCTCCTTATGAAAGTGGCTCTTCCCTTTATATTCGTCCGTTATTAATTGGTACAAGTGCTCAAGTGGGAGTGGGTGCAGCAGCAGAATATACATTTTTGGTTTTTGTTACTCCGGTAGGTCCCTATTTTAAGGAAGGCTTTAAGGCAACTCCTTATGTCATTCTTCGTGAATACGATCGCGTAGCACCGAAAGGAACCGGTCGTTATAAGGTGGGAGGGAATTATGCAGCTAGTTTAACAGCCGGTGAGAAAGCACACTCCATGGGTTATTCTGCCGTATTGTATTTAGATGCGAAAGAGAAAAAATACATTGATGAATGTGGCCCTGCCAACTTTTTTGCAATTCAAGGAAAAAAATATATTACTCCTGAGTCAGAGTCCATTTTACCTTCCATAACGAATAAGAGTTTAATGACTTTAGCTAAAGAGATTGGACTGACGGTGGAACAACGCCCTGTCTTAGAGAGTGAGTTAGATAGCTTTGATGAGGCAGGTGCTTGTGGTACGGCAGCCGCTATAAGTCCTGTATCCCGGATTGATGACGTCGATAATGATAAATCGTATGTTTTTAGTGAAGATGGAACCCCGGGACCTATTTGTACCGAACTTTATCATAAGCTTAGAGCTATTCAATATGGTGACGAGGAAGATAAGTACGGATGGATTACTTTCATTGATTAATGCGTAGATAAAAAACGAATTAAATGCATATTCATATAACAACTCTGGTGGAGAACTATGTTTGTGGTAAAAAATTAAAAGGAGAGCATGGACTCTCTTTTTTTATTGATATGGGTTCTCATCGCTTTCTTTTTGATACGGGTGCTTCCGATCTATTGCTTTCTAATGCTGAAGCTTTAGGTGTAGATATGTCTTCTGTTGATTTTGTTCTATTATCTCATGGGCACAATGATCATACCGGAGGATTGGAAGCCTTCTTTTCTGTTAATAAAAAGGCTAAAATAATAGCTAAAAGAGAGGTCTTGGAAAGAAAATTCAATCTTCGTTCCGAGATTGGTTTTCCTTCTTTATCCCCGCAAATAAAAGATCGCTTTCTCTTTGTCGATCATTTCGTTGAGTATATTCCCGGTTTGTTTCTTGTGCCTCAAATTGATTTGACTTTTGAAGAAGATACTCATTTTAAAGGTTTCATGATTGATAAAGAGGGAGTAAAAGAGCAAGACCAGTTTAATGATGAGTTAGCTGTAGTATTGAAAACCAAGAAGGGGCATGCCTTATTAACCGCTTGTTCCCATCGTGGAATCACTAATATGGTTGAACAGCTTAAAACTCATTTTAATTTATTACATTTGGAACTGATTTTGGGCGGTTTTCATTTGCGCAAATCCTCTAATGAGGTTGTAAATAGAGTAGGTGACTACTTGTTGGAAAATGTACAGGGTTCCATAGGAGTGTGTCATTGTAGTGGGTTGGATACTTACTCTCTGTTCAAAACAAAATTTGGTGATCAGGTATTTTATAATCATACCGGAAAAGAAATAAAACTGGAACTGTAAGATGGCAAAAAACAAATTACAGAAATTTAAGGAGATGGATGGTTATCCACATGTGTTTCAATATCCATATTCCATAATTACCTCTACCTCGTTTCCTATGAAAGGAAAATGGAATCGTCTTTTTTTTCAAAATGAGAATCCCATTGTTCTTGAATTAGGCTGTGGACGAGGAGAATATACGGTAGAACTTGGGAAGATGTTCCCCAATTGTAATTTCATTGGGGTTGATATCAAAGGGGCTCGTATGTGGAGTGGAGCTACGGAATCGTTTGAGGCAGGAATGAAGAATGTTGCGTTTATTCGGACGGGCATTGAATTTATTGATCATTTTTTTGATGCGGACGAAGTCTCTGAGATTTGGATCACTTTCCCGGATCCACAAATGAAAAAAGTCACAAAACGTTTGACCTCCACTCATTTTCTGGAACGTTATGGGAGGATTCTAAAGAATAAAGGAATTATTCATCTTAAAACCGATAGTAATTTCCTTTTCACATATACTAAATATGTAATACAGGAAAATAAGCTTTCCATAGAGTATATTACTGATGATTTATATCAATCCGATTGGGCTGATGAGATTCGTAGTATTCAAACTTATTACGAACGGCAATGGATGGATAGAGGGTTAACCATCAAATATATCAAATTTAGATTGGACGACATAAAAGAGTTGGTTGAACCGGATGTGGAAATTGAATTGGATAGTTATCGTAGTTATAACCGTCATAAACGAAGTGAATTAGCTAAACGTAAATAAATAATAATTAAATAATAGAATATGACTTTATATCCTAAATTGATACTGGATGCCTTGGAAACGGTTCGTTACCCGGGTACTGGAAAAAATATCGTAGAAGCCGGAATGGTGGAAGATAATATCCGGATTGATGGAATGAAAGTGTCTTTTTCTCTGGTTTTTGAGAAATCGACCGATCCTTTTATCAAATCGGTGACTAAAGCGGCAGAAGCTGCTATTTTAACCTACGTAAGTAAAGATGTGGATATTGAGGGTAATATCTCAATCAAAACGTTACAGACACCTCGTCCTGAGGTGGGGCATTTATTACCTGGTGTAAAAAATATCATTGGAGTCTCATCGGGTAAAGGTGGAGTCGGTAAATCTACCATAGCTGCTAATTTAGCGGTATCACTGGCTAAACAAGGCTATAAGGTGGGACTGTTGGATGCAGATATTTTTGGACCTTCGGTTCCCAAGATGTTTCAGATAGAGGATGCCAGACCTTATGCAGAACTCATTGGTGGTAGAGAACTTATTTTGCCGGTTGAGAAGTATGGCATAAAGATATTATCCATAGGTTTCTTTGTAGATCCTGATCAGGCTACTCTTTGGAGAGGAGGTATGGCTAGTAATGTGTTGAAACAGTTGATAAGTGATGCTCATTGGGGTGAGTTGGATTATTTTATTATTGATCTCCCACCCGGTACGAGTGATGTTCATTTAACCACAGTACAAACATTGGCTTTAACAGGAGCTATTGTGGTAAGCACCCCTCAGGAAGTAGCTTTAGCAGATGCTCGTAAAGGAATCAATATGTTTACTAATGAGAAAGTAAATGTACCTATATTAGGTTTGGTGGAAAACATGGCATGGTTTACCCCGGAAGAACTTCCGGAAAATAAGTACTACATCTTTGGTAAAGAGGGGGCAAAAAAACTATCTGAAGAGATGAATGTGCCTTTGTTGGCTCAGATACCTATTGTTCAGAGTATCCGTGAGGGAGGAGATCAAGGAGAACCGGTTGCGCTGGATGAGAATTCGGTTACCGGAAAGGCTTTTGCCGAACTGGCCCAAAAAGTGGTAGAGCAAGTAGCCATTAGAAATAAGGAGTTGCCTCCTACTCAGATAGTCGATATTACAAATAAGTAACAAAGAGTTTCTTGTTATAAAAGCGATGCATAATCAGGTTGTGTATCGCTTTTTTATTGAGGAAATTTCAGAGGCCTTAATCCTAGAGCTTTTCTACGTTTATATTCCTTATAACGTTTAATGCAATTTTTCCTACTTTGTATGATATACCAGTTATAGACTAAGCAGGTTGTGACGAAATAGATGATGGTCTGTATCCACAAGGCTTTGTATTCAAATGCCACTTCATTAAGCAAAGCTCCCATATTGTTTATTTTTACAAAGCCATTGATACCAAAGGTGGAAGGAAAAAGAAACGACACAGCTTTCCATACGGGAGAAATGGAAGCACCCGGCCATGAGATTCCCGAAATAAACAGAAGGGGAATTGAAGTGAAAACAAATACAATCATACTGGATTCTCTGTTCCGTACAAGAATTGATACGGTCATGGCAAAGAATATGCACGAAAGTAAAAAGGGCAATATAAACAGAAATAAAGTAGAGGAATGAGCTATTTGATTCAACTTAAATAGCTGGGGAACTACACACAGAACAAAGACAGAGATTAGGGCATAAATCATAAAATAGCATAACCCTTTGCCAAATACGATTCTAAAGATACCTCGATGCTTCTTCTTAAATTCTTCCAACTCTATGAATTTGAAGCGCTCGCGCATGGTACCGGCAGATAATCCCACCCCTAAGGTCAGAGATTGTTGTATAATCAATATTAACACCGCAGGGATTAAAAAGGAGGCGAATCCCGCTGTAGAATTAAAAAGGGAAACATCCACATAGGTAATGGGGGAGGCCGTTAGCTGTTCTTCTTCGGTTGTTGTTTTGTTAGCTCTTGTAATCTTTATGTTGTTATTCATCTCTAAAGAAACCAACGTGTTAGCCAGTACAATGGCTTTATAGTAGAGTAATCCACTCATATCACAATATACGCTTACATTGACTTGTTCTCCCCGGTGGATCGTTTTGCTAAAATCTCTTGGTATATAGATGATTCCATGCACCTTTTTTTCTTCCATCGCTTTCTTTGCTTCTTCCATATCAGCACAATTTGTAACAATATGAACATCGGGTGTAGCATCTACCTTTCGTACATATTCTCGACTTAAAGTAGAGGAGGAGTGGTCGACTAAAGCTACGGGAACCTCTCGTACAACTTCATTGGTATAGATAAAGGCATATACAAGAGGATATGATAAAGGAAGTAATATGAAAAATATAAGTATGCCAATATCTTTCCGTACAATGTGAAGTTCTTGTATCCATATCCGGAACATTTCGTTCAGTCCTTCTTTTAGCTGTTTTTTGATGTTCATTTTAATTATGGGATATAAGGTACAAACAATAAGGCCTTTTTAAGTCGTTTAAAAATTAAAAAGGGTAATAACATAAATAAGAACATGGCGAAGAAGCTACTCAAGGAGGAACTCAGAGGAAATCCGTTTAGGGCTTGGTCTGTATAAATTAAAAAATAGTGGCGTAAAGGAAACAGATTGCTTGTTGATTGCAGTACAGGGTGCATGGCCATAACCGGGAAAGAGAATCCCGACATTGATATGGACAATACGCCCCATAAAGAAGCAAAGCTCAGTCCTAAGCGTAAAGAGGGAAAAGATCCTATCATTGCCACTCCTAAGGCTTGTGATGATAAGATAAGAAACAGGGTGGCCATAAGCATGGTTGGAGCACCGTTTACACAAGGAAAGTTTAAGTAAACATAGAAATAAAAGTTATAGAATAGCCCAAAAATCATAAAGATTAAGGTGTGAGGAAGAAGTTTTCCTAAAAGAGCTATATGTATGGATTTGTTACCTATCCTTAACCAGCTTCGAGCTGTATTCTCTTTAATTTCCACGCCAATTGAAAATACCGTAGTCATTAAAATCATAAGCATCATAATACCCGGAATCAGTGTGTTACTTAGATACACAGAGTAGTTTATGGTTGGGTTGTTCAGTGGGTGAGTGTCTATTACGATGGGTTGTAAAAAGCCTAATGCTTCCTTTTCGGTAGCTCCTTTGGCATACAGAACGGTACGGGAGGCTGATCCTGCCGTAAGTTCCCCCATTTTTTTCATATCCTTAAAGAGTAACGACCCGGCAATCAGATAAGAGTTATTAATATAAAAAGAGAGGTGGGGTTGTTTTTGTGCTTGGGCTTCTTTGGCAAATGATTTTGGTATATAATAAAAGCCGTAGATGGAGCCTTTTTGCAGTTCCTTCCTAGCTTCTGTAAAAGAGGAATAAATAGCTACGACCTGAGTTTGAGGTTGTACATCTAAGTTTCGGATTAGACTCCTGGATTGGGAGGTTCTGTCTAAGTCTACCACTCCGATGGGTAGGTTGGTAGGAAGACCTTCATCCATCAATGAGGTAAAAAAGAAAAGGCAAAAAAGTGGAGCAATTAACATACAAAACAGATAAAGCGGTCTGGAAACGAGCCGTCGCAATTCTCGTTTCATAACTAAACTAAATGCTCTATGTGTTTTTGTAATTCTCATTCGTTATCTGTTGATGATTACAGACATACCCGGACGGAGGTTTTCTACCGTATTTAATGGGATAGCCTTTAACTGAAAGGTTTTTAAATCATATTGCCCTGTAGTTTTAGTAGCTTTCCATACTGCGTAGGAGCCTAAATCTCTTAAAAAGTCCACCCTTAATTTAATGGTTTGGTCTAAAGCGGGGATATACGCTTCAAATTCACTACCTATGGTCAATCCTTTGAGTAAATCTTCCCGAACGTTAAATGTAGTCCACAGATCATTTAAAATGGAAATATTCATAATGGGGGATCCGGTACCAACTAATTCGCCTTGTTCCGGAAAGATTTCAGAAACCTCTCCGTTATGTGGAGCAATTAAATAGGTCTCATTTATGTACGATTCTACCTCAGCAATGGCCCCTTTGGCCTGTTGAACCAAAGCTTCAGCAGCCATTCTGTCTTCTAATTCAGCACCATTCTTAGCCATAGTGTATTGGGAGTAAGCGGCTCTTTCCGTTGCTATGGCCGCTTGACGTTGAGCAGCAACCTCATCTAGCTTTTGGGTGGAAATAACCCCTTCTGCATGGAGGTTATTGATGCGCTTAAACGATTTCTCTGCTATCTCAACACCGGCTTGAGCTTTTTTCCACATTTCATGAGCTGCTTGGATTTTTTCTTCCCGAGCACCTTTCATCGCTTTTTTGTTTTGCGATTCAGCCATGCGTTTAGCGGCTTGGGCCTGTTCCATTTTGGCTTGAACCTCTGGTGCTTCCAAAAGAGCTAATGTATCTCCTTTTTTTACCCAATCACCTTCCATCACTCTAAACTCCAATATCCTTCCCGGAATTTTACTGGATACTCTATATTCGGAAACTTCCACTTCGCCTTGAATCAATTCCGGACCTTTTCGGAGAGTGAGAAATCCGATTAATGCCACAACGGCAATGATGCCAAGAAGTGTTATAAAGGTAATCAGCATATTGCTGTTTGCTTTTTGTTTTGATGTAGTCATATTGAATGTACCTATATGATTATTTTATTGTGCCTGTTGATTTTTGAAAATACAAATCGGTCAACTTTAAATCTATTTGAGCTTCTATTATTTCCGATTTTGCAGATAACCATGCCGTATGTGCCTCTAAAACTTGGTTAGAGGTGATGAACCCCTCTGTGAAACTTAAATTGGCATATCGGAGATTTTCCTCTGCTTTCGATAAATTCTTTTCTGCTTTTATCAGTTTTTTGGTAGCCTCGTTTATTTTGTATGCTGATTGATTCACTTGAAGCTCTATTTTTTCCTTGGCTTCTTCTCTTTGCAGCTGCATGATACGAGCTTGGCTTTTCGCCTTTTTTACTTTATATATCCCTTCTCCCCAATTCCATATAGGAATTTGTACGGCCATTCCAATATTCCACATACCACGGAATTTATTTTCAAAACTGTTGAATAGGCTGGGATTAGTAATCACATAATTACCTATCAATGCAACTGAGGGTAAGAAATCTGCACGGACAACCTGTACCTTTTTTTGCGCAATGCGATGAGCCAGGTTGAGGCTTCGTAGTTCCGGTCGGTTTTGGTAGACCTGTTCCATATCAAAATAGGTTGACGGAATTATCGATTCAAACTGTTCATTCTGTTCATCAGCTAAATGAATTTCCTCATTCAAATCAATGCCGCAAATTTGACATAGCAGCATTTTTGATAGACTCAGTCCGTCTTCTACTTTAGTTAATGCAATTTCGGCTTCATTGAGTTTTACTTGTATCGTAAGTCCATCGGCCAGCGTGGCAACTCCCTCCTTAATCATATGCTGCAAATCGCTGTCGAGGTTTTGCAGTAGTTTGACGTAACTTTCGGCCAGCTCTTTTTTTCGTACTAAAGAAATTACTTGCCAATACGTTTGATCTGTATTTAGTAACAGATCTTGTGCTTCTAAGGTGTATTGTTCGGCCGCTAAGCTTTCAAGATATTTAGTTATTTTATTATAAGCTCTGATTTTTCCTCCCATATAAAGGGGTTGAGTTACCGTTAAAGTCCCAAAATAGGTGTTTCGTGTATCCGTTCTTAGTCCGTTGACAATGGCCTGTCCTGCGTCATTTAGTGGAGCAGCCACTTCGCTACCCAACAAGGAAATTAAGGACGGAATCTCAGAATTGGGAAATCGTTGGCCTAAATTAGAGGCAAAATCCTGAAAGCTTTGGTTTACTATGGCTCCCGTGTTACCAATATGCTCTTTCTGTTCATCAGATAATAGAGAGAACTCCTTCTGATTCCTAAGATAGACTCCTTGCGCCTTTATTTTAGGTAAATAGTTGGTAAAAGCTCCTTTCTGTTCGTATCGGGCAGCCACCATTTTTTCACCTTGAATTAAAAGTTCTTTGTTGTTTTGGATGGCTAGGGTTCTACAACTATCTAACGTTAATATGCTTTGTGCTTGGGTGTACTGCTGTAACCCAACGAGTAGTAAAAACAGTCCAAAGACTTTTCTTCTCATATTTTAATGGTTTTATGCCCTAAGAGGGAGTGATTTCTTGTGAAACCCCAAAAGGACACGTCTATTTTAATTCGAAATTTCTAGATCCTATCAATACTCCATCCGCAAAAATATCAACCCGGTAATTTCCGGCATAAAGAAATTCTTCCACATTCCAGTAAACTACAACTTGTTGTTCTTCGCCATCGTACTCAATGTATTTCTTGATGGAATAGTTTAAGTTTCTATTCTCATACTCAAACGTATCGGATGGGTTTTTTACTAAAACATCGTTGTCGGGTTTAGCGATTCGTATGTATACCGTTTTCTCTCCCGTTTTAGCCGTAATGTTTTTAACTAAGGTAAACCCTATGTCAAGTCGTACGATGTCTTTTATCCGTTTGGCGGTCCGATCTCTTTTATTCTTAGGTTCTACCCAGATGTTTGTTACATCAAGTTGAGCGGCCAACGTAACCTTTTCGTCCAAGCTTTTCTTCTCTTGTGATAGTGTGCTAATGCGTTTAGAGGCCACATTATATTTTTGAGTTACTTCATCAATAATGATTTTTTGTTCCTGAGTCAAGCGGTTCAAAGAATCAATTTGGTTAATATAACTGACCATCACTTTGCGCAGGGTAGACAGCTCTTTCTTTAAACGCCTGATTTCAGTGGCATTACTTGCTTTTACGGTACGTAACTCTTCCAGTAATCGTTGAGTCTTTATCTGTTCCTTTTCTAATAAAACGGCTAATGAGTCATTGGCCACCGTTAATTTTAGCTCATCATATTGTTGTGCAAAGTGTGTATATTCGTTTTCAAGATCTTCTTTTTCAAGCTCAAAGCTTTCCACTAACTCTCTACTTGATATTCTTTCACGTGTAAAAAGAATAGTTAGCGTTATTAATGCGAGAACTAAAAGAATAATGGCAACTATGGTAACTGTCTTTCTCTCCATAACTATTTGTATTAATATAGATTAAAGGCAAAAATAAGCTTTTAATATGAAATCAATGAAAATGTAGGGTGAAAATATTAAAGAAATATTTCTTTAATTGTGATTATCATTGTAATTTTGTGTATGCTCAAAAAGAGAACAAGGAGGAATGATTCAAGATGAAAGTCATAGATTCAAGTAGTTCGGATTCATTCCAAATACTCATTAAAGAGAAAGTTTTTATAAATTAATTTATTAAAAAATAAAATTATGTCAAAAGTAACCGTAATAGGTGCAGGTAACGTAGGAGCAACATGTGCTAACGTTCTTGCTTTTAATGAGGTAGCAGACGAGGTTGTTATGCTCGATGTTAAAGAAGGAGTTTCCGAGGGTAAAGCAATGGATATGATGCAAACCGCTCAACTTCTGGGTTTCGATTCTACTCTTGTGGGATGTACTAACGATTATGAGAAAACCGCCAATTCTGATGTGATTGTAATTACTTCAGGAATTCCACGTAAACCGGGAATGACTCGTGAAGAGCTTATTGGTGTGAATGCGGGAATTGTTAAAGATGTTGCTGAAAAAGCGCTTAAATTTTCGCCGGATGCTATCTTAGTCATAATTTCCAACCCTATGGATACCATGACTTATTTGGCTCTTAAAGTTTTAGGTCTTCCTAAAAACCGTGTGATTGGAATGGGTGGGGCTCTTGATAGTTCTCGTTTCAAATACTTCTTATCTCAAGCGTTAGGATGTAATGCAAATGAAGTAGAAGGTATGGTTATTGGTGGTCACGGTGATACAACCATGATTCCTTTAACTCGTTTTGCTACTTATAAAGGAGTTCCGGTTTCTGAATTTTTATCTGAAGAGAAGTTAGAAGAGGTTGCTAAATCTACCATGGTAGGAGGTGCTACGCTAACCGGATTGTTGGGCACATCTGCTTGGTATGCTCCGGGTGCTGCAGGAGCTGCGGTAGTTGAATCTATTCTTCATAATCAGAAGAAGATGATTCCTTGCTCTGTTTCTTTGGAGGGTGAATATGGAGAAAACGATATCTGTTGTGGTGTTCCTGTAATTTTAGGACGTAACGGAATTGAAGAAATTGTGAAACTGCCATTGAATGCGGATGAAAAGGCTAAGTTTAAAGCAAGTGCTGATGCTGTTCGCAAAGTAAATGGTGCTTTAGAAGGAGTTCTTTAATTAGAACCCCATTTTGTATAAATCATAGAAAGTCCGGATAATCCTCCGGACTTTTTTTATGCTCCATTCAAAGCCAATGAAGTTGCGTGTTTTTTAAAAGAAGGCAGACTTGAAGAATCCATTTTAGATGATGTTCTATGCTGATTTTCTCGGTTGCTTAGTCGGTCTGGGTTGTAAGGACCTTTGGTCTGGGTTCGAAGCCTTCTCGATCTGGGTTATAAGTACCTTCGGTCTGGGACCTTGTTTATTTCCTTCTATAGACTTTCTAACAATGCATAGGTTAAGATGAAATAAAGGGGCAGGTCTTTTTCATTGCTACTATTCAAAAAAACAGCTCAATTTGTTAAAATGAGCCGTTTTTTGAGTTAAATTGTAGTTTTTATTCAAGCTTTTAATAAGGCAAATCATCATGATATTTAATATAATTCAAGTATTTTTCATCGTATAAGTCGTGTCCAAACCCCTATCACCACTATAAAAATATATTTCCATATCAAGTAATGATAATATCGTCACAATGAATTAAAGTCTATTGAATATACCACTGTCCGTATCTTTGTTCTTTAATTTCTGCTTTATGTCAGCGCTTGTTTTTCCAAAAGAGAAGTGATATACCACACCAACATAAACCATATTGGCTAAGTTTTTTATTTTTTCAGTTTCGTATTTATGGATGGGAGTTGACTGATGTGTCTCGGCTGTTTTCTTCTAGGAATCATAAAAAGGATATCTAACGGCCAAAGTAGTTGTAAGATTCTTAATGGGTTTATACGAGAGTTCAATCATGGCTACACTTGGAGATTCTTGTATCCGTTGGCCTTGCAAGGTTTTTGATTTGCTTAAATAAAGAGCCATAAGATTCCATTTTTTATAATTTACTATAAGGGAGGGGGTAAGCCTATATCCGTTATATTTCCAATTTACATCCATAAAGGAGTTGGAGGTGTGGAACAATTCTGTATATAAACATAATCTTACTACTTTGGAGGAAAAAGGAAACCACTGGGTGTAAAAACTCCATTTATAATATTTGCTGTTATTCAGGTTATCTATTGTTTCTAATATGTGGTTCTGTTCTGTCTTGAAAAAAGTCAAGATAGGATTCCGGGCATAAGAGACTGAAACGTCTGTTGTAAACAAAAAATCTCCCTGATTGAAAAAGTAGAATAATTCAATATTGTGTTTATTATAAGGTTTTAAATCAGGATTCCCTGAATAAGCATATTTATAATCAATCATATAAAGACTGGGACTCAACTCTGCTAATGTGGGGTTGATGGTGTTCATCTGATAAGACAGGTTTATCGCCGATTTCTTATTTAAGTTATAGTTTAAGAAAAGAGAGGGCTTAAAAGCAGTGAAGTTGTAATCTTTATTGAGGGTTTGGCTATTGAACTTACTGTAATCTCCTCCTACACTAAACTTATAAGATAGTTTCTTTACGTTTCCAACAAGTTCAGCATAGGCAATGAGTTCGTCGTTTTTGGATTCCGTATGCATAGTAGAAGCATTCACCATATCTTGTTTAGAGGTTCCATGGCTATATTTTATGCCGGTTGAAATTTTGTTGTTTTTAAAGCTATAACTATATAATAGATCTCCAATAAAAGAGTATTTATCACCTTCTATTCTTGTTGAAGTAATAAAGTCCGGCTGTTGATTTACTATCTCCTCATAATTGTAATTGTAATCGGAATCGAAATAAGTGCCTACTAAGTTAAGAAGCACTTCGTGTTCAGAACTGAATGTTTTATTGAAATATAAATCTATGTTGGGACTGAAGTTCTTATTTTTATCTACACTTAGCCCCATCTTCTCTAAATGCTCCGGGGCATATTGCGTAATGAATTGTTTTGATTTCTTTCTCTGATTAAAATCTGCTAACGAAAACTTAACACTAAAAACGTAGTTGTCTGTTTTTTGATTATTGAAACTAACCTCAAACAGTTGATCTTCAAATTTGTAAGGACTATTTTCTCCCTTTTTCTCTTTTTTATAAGTCAGTTCATTAAATTCATACTCCAGATTTTCATCTAAAAGCCTTTTATTGCAATTTCTGTAATTGATGTTATATTTCAACCCTAATTGAGAGTTCTTGAAATTATATTTAAAATTCACTACATTATTGCCATAACCCGTAGTAAAGGCATTTTGTGTATTTAAGGCCATCGTTCCACCTCTGTTGCTTTTTCTTGTAATAAGGTTAACAACGGCACCTAACCCTGCAGTAGCAAAACGTGCAGGAGGAATATCGTAATAATCAATGCGTAACAGGTCTTGAGGCTTTAATACTGCCAGGTCCGATTCCTCTGAATTAATTCCATTAATTAATACCTTTACGGATTTTCCACTTGTAGTATGTAATGATAGGTCCATAACCTGTAATCCGGGTATGATTTGTAAAGCACTCAAAGCATTGCTAAATGAATCTTTATCTTTTTCGGTTAATCTATAGGTTGTTTTATCTGCAAATTGTTCTATGTTATTTGCAGTGATGACGATTTCAGCAAGTTCTATGGCTTCCTTTTCAAGGATAATATCAACTTTTATATTTTGATTTGAGATAAAAACAGGATATTCTTTATTTTTATATCCAATGTGCTTTATCTTGACTATATACTCTCCTGAAGGAATATTTTCAAATTGGAAGACTCCATCGTGAGAAGTCAAGCTGTCCAATTTTTCTGTACTCCCTTTTTTCAATAAATAAATGTCGGTTTCACCCTCTATTTTTTGTTGGTTCACATCATAAATGTACCCTGTGATGCTATAGTTGGAACTTTGTCCGGAAATAGAGATAGGAAAGGATAAAAGGCTGATAAAAAGTATGTATTTATACATTATTTTTTCTATTAAAAATAGTTGATAAATTCTTTGGGTTGGGCGTGTATGCTATCTGTTCATCTCTTAATTTGTTTGCTTATTTCAATGCCAATAGCATGATCAAATGCTTTAATAGTTAGAATGATTAAAATAGTTTATTAAAATCACGACACTTTAGTAAAAGAGTGATTTTTTTTATTAGAACCTCATAATAGACGATTTTTTTAGTTTTTTTAAGGGATTATTACCTCTTCTTTAGAAAAAGATTTTTTGTCTTAAAGCAGGCATTGGGTTACTATGTATGGGGTATTATTCAGTCAATTCGGTTTGTATTTTTTATTTCGGCTTATTTTGAGTCTGTTAGAAGAGAGTATTATGAATAAAAAAGTTAATATTACATTTACGAATGCAATATTAATAAACAATGAAAGCCCGATTAATCCTTCTATTGATTTTTTTTGTCGCTTGTATCTCAATGACGAAAGCCTCTTATCCACAGTCCGACTCTTTTCAGGGTTATGAAATTACAGATAAAGGTGCGTGGTGTTGGTTTGCCGATTCAAGAGCTTTACATTATGAAAATAAAGCACAGGAAATAAATGCTACTTTCATAGGCTATATTGATGTTGAGGGTGCCATTAAAGCAACTCAATATAATCATCATACCGGAGAACGAAGTGAAATTCTTATACGTTCTTGTTTTCAGCCGGATGATCATAATAATCCCACCTTCCTGGCATTGTCGGATGGACGCATTATGATATTCTATTCAAGGCATACTGATGAGCCTTGTTTTTATTATAGGATAAGTAAAAAGCCCGGAGACATAACCACTTTAGGTAAAGAGATGAAACTGAATACTCAACATAATACAACTTATCCATCTCCTTTCATCTTATCCGATGATCCTCATCATATCTATTTATGTTGGCGGGGAATCAATTGGCATCCCACCATTGCCCGTTTAACCATGCCCAATTCAGAAGACGAAGTAGCGTTTGATTGGGGGCCTAAACAGATTGTACAGTCAACAGCTGCACGGCCGTATGCAAAATATAATACAAATGGAAAGGATAAGATCTATTTAACTTATACTACAGGGCATCCGGATAATGAAGTTGTAAATTATGTCTATTTTAATTACATAGATATTACCGATTTTTCTTTAAGGGATGTAACCGGTAAACGACTTTCTTTTCTTGATAAAGAGATTCACTCAGTTAGTGCAACAGAGGTGTATGTAAAAAAACAAAGAGAAGCTGTAGTTGATGCTTCACCTTATCGGAATTGGATTTGGCAAGTTGAAATGGATAAGGAAGAGAATCCCATCATTGCAATGGTTAGAATAACAGAAGATAAGAAATCTCACGACTATTTTCACGTTCAATGGACAGGGGAAAGATGGAGGAAAACCTTTTTAGCTAATGCGGGAGGAGCTTTTCATCAAACGCCGGGATTGGAAGCGTGTTATAGTGGAGGAATGGCTATTGACAGTAAAAACCCTTATGTTGTATATGGCTCTGTCCCCAGAAAAGGTAAGTATGGTACTATGTATGAAATTGTGAAATATACCATTGATAAACAAAATAAAGTAGAAAGTAGGCCTATAACGCATCATTCGCAAAAGAATAATGTTCGTCCCTTTGTTATACCCAATGCTTCTGAAGACTCTCTGCGCCTGTTATGGATGCACGGGGATTATTACGATTGGATAGTCAGTGAAGTCAGACCTCAGGGTTATCCTACTGCTATCCATTCGGAAAAGAAGATGAATATTATAAATGCAAATAGGGATAAGAATGGAATAAGAGAAGAAGCTTTTATTCCCTCCTTGAAGTGGCTTGGTGAAAAAAAGACTGAAGATGAATCTATACATTTCACCACTCAAACCTACGCAAAAGCGGAAACGAATGATTTAACAACCTTTACAATTGTATTGTCTCCTTTTATGTCCGGCAATGAACACGGAGTGCTTTTTTCTTTTGACGGATTGACTTGTGGAGTAAGTGGGGGCTTGTTTTCTAAACCTTATTTAACTGTAAATAAGGTAATGCATCAAAGTGGAAATGTATTAGGAACCTCTGCTATATGGAAGCAAAGCCCAAGAAGCACGAATGGGGAATGGTATTTGCCCACCCTGTATGATTCCTTTTCTTATGTTTTGACTTATGCAAAAGGTGAATTGAGAACTTATGTAAATGGTTTAGTTGATCAATATATGGAGATTAATCAACTAACATTGAAAGATTTGATTTTAGGTGGTTTTGATGGATACCTTAAAGAATTCTTTATTTATGATAGGGTGTTGAATCAAGACGAGATAAAGATTCTATCTAAATAAAATCAGTCAAATACCACTAAATCGACTTGAATGTCAAAGTCTTCAACGGGTAGTTGTTCAACGTGTTGAAAAGGAAAGCAAACTCCCACTTTCAGCCCCTTTAATTGAGGAAGCAGACGATCGTAATACCCTCCACCTCTTCCTAACCTATTTCCTCTTTTGTCATAAGCTACAGCCGGAACAATTATAAAATCGATTTTATCCCAATCTGTAAAATTTTCTCCCGTTGGCTCCTGAATGCCAAAAACTCCGGAAGCTAAGTTGCGTTTGTCATAACTACGCAAAACCAGTCGATCCCCTTTTACAACAGGAAGAAGAATCTGTTTTTGGTTACTCCATTTTTCTATGAATTCGTGAGTATTCACCTCATCCGGTAAGGAGTGATACACAAGAAGAGTTTGGCTCTTTTGAAAAGAGGGAAATAGCTCAATACGGTTCCAGATTACTTTGGAAAGTTTGAGCTTTTCCTCTTTAGAATATTTCTTTTTCTCTGCTGATATCTGCTTACGCAATCTCTTTTTCTGTTCTTCCGGCTTCATTATGTAATGTATCAACCTTTCCTTCAAGGGTAGTGGGAGCTACCGGAATTGATTCTCCGGATTCTAAGATCTCCACGGCTTTCTTTACAGTAGGATCATCGTAGTTAAAGTATTTCACAAACTCTTCAACCCCTAAGATGTTGTAAATGATGTTGCCATATAAGTTTTTTTCTAATAGCTTATAGGAACGTCTAATGAGGATATTTCTACGTTTAACCCCTTTCTCATCCGCAAAAGTGATAAATTCTTGTAGTATTTGCTGTTTCTTCAGATAATCTTCCAACTCGTGAAAGTACTTAAACTGAGATAATGTTTCACGGTTTTTGTCGGAATATTGAAAGCTGAACTCAATGGTTAGTCTATTTTTTAAGACTTCAGTAAGGTAAGAAGAGGAACCTATGGTGTCTTGTGGGACAAAAATGTCCGGCATGATTCCGCCACCCCCATAAACAGGTCGTCCTTTTGTGGTATAAAACACTTCCGACTCGTCTAGCTTTATACTATCTCTTGAGAAAAATTCTCCTTGTTGAAAACGGCTTAATAAGTCTAATTGATATTCTGCATCTCTTCCATTTTGATAGGGCCGTTGAATGCTTCTGCCTGAAGGAGTGAAATAGCGAGCAACCGTTAATCGAAGGCCGGAACCATCACTAAACCCGATGGGCTGTTGCACCAATCCTTTTCCAAAAGTTCTCCGCCCAACAATATATCCTCTATCGTTGTCTTGAATGGCACCTGCGAAAATCTCACTGGCAGAGGCAGATCCTTCATCAACTAAAACAACTACAGGCACACGTTGACAACTGCCTGTTCCATCTGCATATTCATCTATACGGGGAAATTTCCTTC
Source organism: uncultured Bacteroides sp. (assembly GCA_964522975.1). Classification (GTDB taxonomy): domain Bacteria; phylum Bacteroidota; class Bacteroidia; order Bacteroidales; family Bacteroidaceae; genus Bacteroides_E. The sequence goes on from CAZFXK010000001.1 coordinate 36,853, forward strand.
CGTCCGCATAGACTATTAGTCTTCCTTGTTCCAAAAACTCATTAGCAGCACGTATGGCCGAATCCATAAGTCCTCCCGTATTCCCTCTTAGATCAATGATCAATCCTTTATTTTTCAAATGATTTAATTTGGCAATGGAACTTAATAATTCAACATGCGTTGTTTTTCCAAATTTTGAAATTTGAATATAACCCCATGCATCATTAATCATATAGGCAGCATCAATTGTGTGTTGAGGAATATCATCACGAATAATAGAAAAGTGTATCAGGTCTTCTTCGGTACGTCTTTTAATGCCTACTGTTACTTCCGTTCCCTTAGGTCCTTTCAACGTTTTCATTGCTCTTTCGTTATTCAACTCTTTTCCAACAAAAAGAGAGTCGTTAACCGTAACGATGCGATCTCCAGGTAAAATTCCTACCTTTTCTGATGGCCCTCCTTGTATTACACTATTAATGTGTATGGTGTCGTTCTGAATGGTAAAAGCAACTCCTATTCCACTAAAGCTAGCTTCTAGTTCGGAATTAATCGCTTCTAAATCTTTGGCAGGGATATAGGTGGAATGTGGATCAAGTTCTGCTAAGATATTGGGTAGAGCCTCTTCTGCTATTTTATCTATGTTAACGGAGTCAACATATTGTTCTTCAACTACACGTAAAAGAGCATTGATTTTATTTGTACTTGTTTTAAAAATCCCCATCTGCTTTCCTGCAGATCGTTTGGCGTAAAAATTTCCAATGAAAACACCCATTATCACACTAATGGCAATAATAATGGGGATAAAACGAGAGCTCTTGTTTGACTTCATATATTGTTCTCTATTTCTATTATGCTAAAAAAGACTATAATTCTTCTCTATTCAAAAAAATAACTTCAATGTTTGCTCTTTCTAATAGCTTTATGCCATCATCCAGACGATATTGTTCTCCATAAACTACTCTTTTTATTCCGGCTTGTATGATCAGTTTAGAACACTCAATGCAAGGAGCAGCCGTAACATAAAGAGTTGCTCCATCACTGCTATTATTTGAACGTGCGATTTTAGTGATGGCATTAGCTTCTGCGTGAAGAACATAGGGTTTTGTTTTGTGGTCTTCATCCTCACATATGTTTTCAAATCCCGAGGGAGTTCCATTATAGCCGTCCGATATAATCATTTTGTCTTTTACGATGAGAGCTCCAACTTTTCTTCGAATGCAATACGAATTCTCACCCCATATGGTTGCCATTCGCATATAGCGTGAATCTAGTGCTTGTTGCTTGTCAATTTCTTCTTTTTTCATTATTCGTGTGATACGGTAAAAGACATCTGTTTAAATAATTCTCCTTCTTTGAAATCTAAATGCAGATTATTTGTGTCGCTATGGCTGCTATAGGAAATAACATCCTTCATGGCATTCACAAAGGCTTTGGCTAAAACATCATTGTCAGACCCTTTTGTTTCAAATGAGGTGATGGTTATTTTTCTGCTATCGGCATTACAAGACCATTTTCCGGTAAAAGTAGAAATATATCCTACGCCTGTGAAAGTTCCTATAATGATGTTATCTTCTTGTGCCCCATCAAATCTAACTGTAAATCCTTTTTCATTCTTTTTTCTTAGCGATTCCTCAAAAGCTTTTTCATCGGGTTTTCCATCTTTATCTACCCAATAGCTTCTGTCCTCTCTTCCGGAATGATAAATGGCATTCAGTTTCCATGTTTTGCCTGTAAATATGGCAATAACATCATCCGAGTCATTGCAGGCTGCTAACGTAAAGATCATCAGCAGTAAAAGTACTCTATTTTTCATTTTCATTTTTTATGCCATTACGTATTAAAAGTGCATCAATGGTAGGTTCTTGTCCTCTAAAACGTTTGTAAAGAATCATAGGATGTTCGGTTCCTCCTTTTGATAAAATGTTTGTTCTGAATGATTCAGCCACTTCTTGATTGAATATGCCTTTTTCTTTGAACAGAGAGAATGCATCCGCATCTAATACTTCAGACCATTTATAGCCATAATATCCTGCGGCATACCCTCCGGCAAAGATGTGAGAGAATTGAACGCTCATACAGGCTTCTTCTAATTCAGGAAGTAATTGTGTTTCTACCCAAGCTTCCTTTTCAAAGGTTTTTACATCGCCATTATAAGGCTCTTCTAAAGTATACCAAGCCATATCCAGAAATCCAAAACTCAGTTGGCGTAAGCAAGCGTATGCTACATTGAAATTTGACGAATCAATGATTTTTTGAATCAATTCATCCGGGATTAGTTTTCCGGTTTTATAGTGAGTGGCAAACGTGCTTAAAAATTCCTTCGTGGTAGCAAAATTTTCCATCAGCTGTGAAGGTAATTCCACGAAGTCCCGATATACACTGGTTCCACTTAAACTTTCAAAAGTTGAATTAGCAAACATACCATGCAGTGCATGTCCAAATTCGTGTAAAAAAGTGTTCACTTCATCAAAAGTGAGTAATGCTGGTTGATTGGCCGTGGGTTTGGTGAAGTTCATTACCAAAGTAATATGAGGGCGACTATTTTCTTGGGTATCTAAGTCAATCCACTGCCCCTTGAAACTACTCATCCAAGCTCCGGCTCTTTTTCCTTCGCGAGGATGAAAATCGGTATATAACACAGCCAGAAATGAACCCTCTTTATCGTATACTTCATACGCATAAACATCAGGATGGTAAACCGGAATGTTCTTATTCTCTTTAAATGTTGTGCCGTAAAGTTTGGTTGCTAATCCGAAAACTCCACTTTTTACCTTACTTAATTCAAAGTAAGGACGTAACATTTCGTCGTTCAAATCAAACTTCTCTTTTTTGAGTTTATTGGCGTAATAACTCCAGTCCCAAGGCATCAATACAAAATTTGTATTTTGTTCTTTAAATGCAAAATGTTCTACCTCGCTTACTTCTTGTAACGCAGTAGGCTTATACGCTTTGAGTAATTGATTTAATAAGTTATAAACATTTTCACTATTATCAGCCATTCTTTTCTCCAAGCGATAGGCAGCATAATTAGGATAACCTAACAGATTGGCTAACTCAAGGTTCAGGTTGGCTATTTCACGTACAATGGGTTCGTTGTTTTGTCCGTTATCGTGAGTGCAGATTGTATTATAAGCTCTATATAAATCTTCACGTAATTCTCTGCAAGCTGAGTTTTCCATAAAGGGACGATAACTTGGAGCTTGTAAGGTAAAAACCCATCCTTCAATCCCTTTTTCTTTTGCTGTTTCTGCAGCAGCATCTATGATGTTGCTTGGTAAGCCTTTCAGTTGGTCTTTGTCTGTTATAACAAACTGATAATCGTTTGTTTCTTTCAGGTTATTTTCGCTGAATTGTAGAGATAGAATACTTAACTGTTTGGTTATTTCACGATATCTTTCTTTTTCTTTTCCTTTTAAGTTTGCTCCACTGCGGACAAAACTGTCATAAGTGTTTTCAAGAAGTTTTTCTTCTTCTAAATTCAGATTTAAATGTTCTTTTTCTTGGTAAACAGTGGCTATTCGTTTAAAAAGATCTTTATTTAAGCTTATGTTGTTACTATGATCGCTTAACAGGGGAATAACATTTTGTGCTATGGCTTGTAGTTCGTCATTTGTTTCGGCACTTCTTAAATTTGAAAATACAGTAACCACTCGGTCTAATAAACCTCCTGATTTTTCAAAAGGGATGATTGTGTTCTCAAAGGTGGGCTTTTCTGTGTTGTTGATAATGGACTCTATTTCTTGCTGTTGTTGTTGAATACCCTCTTTAATTGCAGGTTCGAAATGTTCATTTTTAATTAAATTAAATGGAACGGTGCCATAAGGGGTATTATACTTTTCGAAGAAAGGGTTTTGTGCATTTACTATACTCATTGTAAAAAGAATAGTTAATATGAATATTAATTTACGCATAGCTATTAAAACTTAAGTTTACCTGTAAAGTTCGGAAAAAAATAGGGGATTCCCTTAATGAATAAGGCCAAATTAATAAAGAATATAAAAAAAGAGGATGCATTAACATCCTCTTTTTCTATTCAGTAAATAATTTGAATCTCAAATTATTTGTTGTATTCAGCCATATGAGCAATTAAATCTAATACTTTATTAGAATAACCTATTTCGTTATCATACCAAGCAACAACTTTAACAAAAGTGTCAGTTAAAGCAATACCTGCTTTAGCATCGAAGATAGAAGTACGAGCATCACCTAGGAAATCAGAAGAAACAACAGCATCTTCAGTATAACCTAAAATTCCTTTCAATTCACCTTCTGAAGCTTCTTTCATTACTGAACAAATGTCGTCATAAGAAGCAGGTTTAGCTAAGTTAACGGTTAAGTCAACTACAGAAACGTCAAGAGTAGGAACACGCATAGACATACCGGTTAGTTTTCCGTTCAATGCAGGAATAACTTTACCAACAGCTTTAGCTGCACCTGTTGATGAAGGTATGATATTACCGGAAGCTGCACGTCCACCTCTCCAGTCTTTCATTGAAGGACCATCAACCGTTTTTTGAGTAGCAGTTGTAGCGTGAACAGTAGTCATTAAACCATCAGTAATACCAAATTTATCGTGTAATACTTTAGCCAAAGGAGCTAAACAGTTAGTAGTACAAGATGCGTTAGAAACAAATTGTTGTCCGGCATAGGTTTTTTCATTAACACCACACACAAACATAGGGGTATCATCTTTAGAAGGTGCAGACATTACAACATATTTAGCACCTGCATCAACGTGAGCTTGAGCTTTTTCTTTAGTCAAGAAGAATCCTGTTGATTCAACAACGTATTCTGCACCAATAGCGTCCCATTTCAAGTTAGCTGGATCTTTTTCTGCAGTTATACGAACTGGTTTACCATTAACGATTAATTGGTTGTTGTCAGCATCAACTTCAATTGTACCATCAAATTGACCGTGCATAGTATCATATTTTAGCATGTAAGCTAAATAGTCTACAGGAAGAAGGTCGTTTATACCTACAATTTGGATGTCATCTCTTGTTTGAGCTGCGCGGAACACAAAACGTCCGATACGGCCGAATCCATTAATACCTACTTTAATCATTTTGTTTTAATTTTTTTAAGGATTTTGTAATATATTGTTTAATATAAAGTTTTATCATTAAATACTTTACATCCTAAACGTGATGCAAAAATACAGAAATATTTTATATTTGCACATTATTTGATAGTTAATATATTAATCTTATGGGTAAAAGTTCATTTATAAAAGAATTTAAAGAGTTCGCCATGCGAGGCAATGTTGTCGATATGGCGGTGGGTGTGATTATAGGAGGTGCTTTTGGTAAAATTGTATCTTCTTTAGTTTCAGATGTGATAATGCCTCCCATTGGTCTGTTGGTTGGGGGTGTGAAATTCACAGATCTGGAGTGGGTATTGAAGCCCGCTATTATTGAAGACGGGGTTGAAGCAGTGGCAGCTGTTACCTTGAATTATGGCACTTTTTTGCAAAATATTTTCGACTTTTTAATCATCGCTTTTTCCATTTTTCTTTTCATTAAACTCATCAATAAGTTTAAGACTAAAGAGGAGGAGGCACCTAAAGCACCACCGGCTCCTTCAACAGAAGAGGTGTTACTAACGGAGATTAGAGATTTATTAAAGGAGAAGAAGTAACTTTTATTCATAAAAAAAAATAATCCTGTGCAAGAGAAAATTCTTATTCTAGATTTCGGGTCAACAGATACACAACTATTGGGTCGAAGAATTCGTGAACTTGATGTTTATTGTGAAATCGTGGCTTATGATAAGTTTCCTAAAGACGATGAAACAATAAAGGGTGTTATATTATCGGGAAGTCCTTTATCTGTATCCGACCCTCAAGCTTTTACTACAGATAGTTCTAATTTCTATGGCAAGTATCCAGTCTTAGCAATAGAATATGGGGCACATCTTTTGGCACAAGAAAAAGGAGCCATTCTTCAACCTTCATCTCATAGAGGTTTAGCTACTCTTGCGATACAAAATAAACAATCTTTGTTATTTAAGGATTTGAAGGATTCCTTTAAGGCAACATTAAGTGGAGTAGACCAAATTAAAGAAATACCTTCTGAATTTAAGGTGTTAGCCAGTTATGAAGGATTTCCTGTTGCTTATGAGAATCTTGAAAATCAAGTATGGGGGATTAGCTTCAATCCTGTTACTCCTGAGTTTGAAGAAGGGAATGCTATTTTGAAACATTTCTTGGTTGATATTTGTGGTTGCAAACAAACTTGGTCACCTGAATCGTTCATTGAACATACAATAGCCGAGTTGAAAGAGCAGTTACAAAATGATAAGGTGGTGTTGGCATTAAGTGGAGGGGTTGATTCTTCGGTTACTGCTGTTCTGTTGAATAAAGCAATAGGACGAAATTTGATCTGTGTTTTTGTCAATCACGGCCTGTTGCGTAAAAATGAGTTCTCTGATGTTTTACGAGACTATGAACAATTGAATTTAAATGTAATTGGAGTAGATGCTCGTGAGAAGTTTTATACAGACCTTGCTGGAATAATTGATCCTGAGGAAAAACGGAAAATCATTGGGAGAGACTTCATTGAAGTTTTTGATGAAGAAGCTCACAAAATTGAGAATGTAAAATGGCTGGCTCAAGGCACGATTTATCCGGATGTAATTGAATCTTTATCGGTTACCGGAAAAGTGATTAAAAGTCATCATAATGTGGGTGGATTACCGGAGAAAATGGACTTAAAGCTTTGCGAGCCCCTACGTCTTTTATTTAAAGATGAGGTAAGAAAGGTTGGAAAGGCTTTAGGTATGGAAGATCATTTGATATCCCGACATCCATTTCCCGGTCCCGGTTTAGGGGTTCGAATTTTAGGGGATATTACGCCGGAAAAAGTCAGAATTCTTCAAGAGGCCGACCATATTTTCATCCAAGGATTAAGAAATTGGGGATTGTATAATAAAGTGTGGCAGGCCGGAGTCATTCTATTACCGGTACAAGCAGTAGGCGTTTCAAAAGATGAACGAACTTATGAGAGAGCAGTCGCACTGCGTGCCGTGAATTCGGTTGATGCTATGACAGCTACTTGGGCAAAACTCCCTTATGAGTTCTTAGAACAAGTATCGAATGATATTATAAATAAGGTGGATGGAGTGAATCGGGTTACCTATGATATAAGTTCTAAACCACCTGCAACCATTGAATGGGAATAAGGAAAGAGAAGATTTATACAATTAGAGTACAAGAGGAGAGAGTGTTTTTATTAACATTCTCTTTTTTTGTTAATGAAGTATTTCTTTGTTTTATTAGGGTTATTCTGTTAATGTAAAGAATTCACTGTATTATATTTATCTACGCATAAAAATGCGTTCGGATACGAGTGAGAAATAAGAGAATGAACAAGAAAGCTTTTCTTCTTTTCTAATCTTTGTAATATGTCTTTAATTGATTTTAAAGGATAAATCTTTATCTTTGATTTGGGTAGGGG
>CAZFXK010000001.1:44385-87865 GCA_964522975.1 uncultured Bacteroides sp.
TATTTTCCTCGGCTATTCTTCCTGTATTTATTAATCTGGTTGTTAGAGGATATGAAAAAAGGTCTTAATAAGACCCCAAAAATATTCTTTTTTAAGACAGAGCTAATGTCTCGCAGATTAATATTGGAGTAAATTAAGACCTTTATGATTGCACAAAACTAGCCAAAAAAAGGTTAAACCTAATATTCAAATTAAAAAAAAATAGATAGTTGATTTTTCTTATTTTGGATTCTTGCTTTGGATATGATAAAATGGAGAAGTTTTGTTTCTCCATTTTTATGATTCTGTGTTTAGCTAATACAATTAGTTGTTCTCAGGGCGAAGCTTCCTAACTACTGCACCGGTTCTCCACATTTCGCTTTCGCGTAACTCACGTAATTCTTCATTAAGTTTCTCACGATAATCTTCTTGTGAATTAGAATCAATCGATCTTTGAGCTTCATTCCCTGATTTTACTTCTTTATAAAGTTTTTCAAATACAGGTTTTGTGGCATCATAAAAAGGAGTCATCCAATCTAAAGCCCCTCTTTGAGCTGTTGTAGAGCAGTTGGCATACATCCAGTCCATTCCATTTTCTGCAAATAACGGCATTAAAGATTGAGTGAGTTCCTCAACTGTTTCATTGAAAGCTTCAGATGGGGTGTGTCCATTTTCACGCAAAGTGTCGTATTGTGCTTGTAATATGCCTTGTATAGCCCCCATTAAAGTACCTCTTTCGCCTGTTAGGTCAGAATATACTTCACGCTCAAAGGTGGTTTCAAAGAGATATCCGGAACCTACACCAATACCTAAAGCAATGGCTCTTTCTTTAGCTTTCCCGGTTGCATCTTGGAATATGGCATACGATGAATTCAATCCTCTACCTTCTAAAAACATTCTGCGAAGTGAAGTTCCTGAGCCTTTGGGAGCAACCAAGATAACATCAACATCAGTAGGAGGTATGATTCCGGTACGATCTTTATAGGTGATGCCAAAGCCATGAGAGAAGTATAATGCTTTACCTGAAGTTAATTGTTGTTTTACAGTAGGCCATAATTCAATTTGAGCTGCATCAGAAAGTAAATATTCAATAATTGTTCCTTTTTTACAAGCCTCTTCTATTTCAAAAAGAGTTTCTCCCGGAACCCATCCATCTGCAACTGCTTTATCCCAAGTTTTTCCTTTACGTTGTCCAACGATTACGTTAAAACCATTATCTCTTAAATTTAAAGCCTGTCCGGGGCCTTGTACACCATAGCCAATTACGGCAATGGTTTCATCTTTTAATATTTCACGTGCTTTTTCTAAAGGGAATTCCTCGCGTGTTATCACATTTTCTGTTACCCCTCCAAAATTCATTTTTGCCATTTTTTTCCTTTTTTAATTAAAGTTCTTCTTAATAAGTAGTATTATTTTATCCCATAAACGGATAATCATTTAAATATAATCTTTGATCTACAAACTATTTCTTTATTTTCTTTTTTTATTTCAATATTATAATGATCATTATCCAAAACATCTTGATAAAAGTCAAGTTTATTTCCATAATAGCTTTCTGTAACATAAGCCATTTCAAAACGATGGATTCGTTTTGCTTCATAAAGAGATTTTGGAAATAAGTTTAATATGTGTTCAATATATTTTATACTATTCACGTGTCCATTAATGTCTATATCGCAATATTTAGCTACATGAGAGGCGATTGGTTGGTTGGCTAAGACTTTTATGCGTGAAGGTTTATCTATGGGTACGGATTGATTTAATATGTATTTCTTCATTTCTTCCCCGTGTATTTCAAAAAGATTGGCAGGTTGGCGAGTATTCATATTAATCATGGCCCAGATGGAACGGGCATAACCTATTTCCTTCCCATTCTTGTCTAAGATGAGGAAATTACGATCTGTAAAGAGCTTATAGACATCTTCAACCCATGTTTGTATGGTGAATTTCTCATATTCTTTAGGCATTTCATGAATCTCTATGGCCAAACGAGATAAAACCCAAGTATAATCATCCTCATTTAATGTTGCGATGCCAAAGCCCCTTTCAGCCGAATGAAAACTGGCGCAGTTTAATAAATGATTCCCTAAAACCGCTAATGTTAGCTCTCCATTAAAATCTACATGAAAAGGTTCAGCCATTAATTCATAGCTGCCAATTATTTTAATGTTATTGTTCCCCATTCTTCTTTACTAGTTTGTATTGTTCTTCGCGATAAGCTAAATATTCATTGAGTTTTTCTACGTGACTTTTTGTAATGGCAACACGTCCTGAACGGACAAATTGCAAGATACCAATTTTATCTAAGTCGTAATAGAGATCAGTAGTCTCTTCTGTAGTCCCGGCTTTTTGAATCACAGTGTATGTGTCATTAATTTCAATGATGCGTGCATTGTGCTTACTAATCAAGGTTTCAATAGATTTACTATCGACCAAATTCTGAGTTGGCATTTTATATAAAGCTATTTCTCTATAAAAAATTTCATTATCGGTGTAATAATCAGCTTTAAGTACATCAATTATTTTTTCAATTTGCTTGGTCACCTTTTCCATAGTAGATTCGTTACTATAGGTGGTGATGGTATATTTGTGAATGCCTTTAATGGCTGATGCCGAAACATTTAAACTTTCGATGTTAAGCTGTCTGCGAGTAAAAATGGTTGTAATCTTATTTAAGACTCCGGCAAAGTTTTCCGAATGAACGGTTAGTGTATATAAAGTTTCTTTCATAATTTTAATCTCCTAATATCATTTTATTCACTGTTCCTCCTGCAGGAGTCATTGGATATACCATTCCTTCTTTTATAACCGATACATCCATGAAATATGGTCCTTCTGTTGATAGCATCTCATTTATGGCTTGAGGTAAATCTTCACGATTGGTTACTTTTTTTGCCTGAATGTTATAAGCAGCAGCAATTGCTATGAAATCAGGGTTACACATTGGAGTGAATGAATAACGCTTATCAAAGAATAATTCTTGCCATTGACGAACCATGCCCAGATAAGAATTATTTAATAGTATCATTTTTATGGGAAGTCTATTTTCCATAATGACTCCAAATTCCTGGATGGTCATTTGGAGTCCTCCATCTCCTAAGAATAGACATACCGTACGGTTAGGATCTCCGATATGTGCTCCAATTGCAGCGGGCAATCCAAATCCCATGGTACCTAATCCCCCGGAAGTCACAATGCTTCTTTTTTGAGTGAATTGAAAATAGCGTGCAGCAGCCATTTGATTTTGTCCAACATCTGTAACTAATATGGCCTCATGCTCTGTAGCTTCAGATACAGCATAAACTACTTCACCCATGGACAAAACTTCTGTTTCGGGTTTTAACTCTTTATCTATGATAGCCATTTTTTCTTTTTGGTCATATTGATCAAAACTCTTAATCCATTCCGAGTGATTGTTTTGATTTAATAATTGAGTTACTGCAGGTAGGCTTTCTTTACAATTGCCAAGAACAGAAACCTCAACCTCCACATTTTTATTAATCTCTGCGGGATCAATGTCAAAATGAATGACCTTAGCTTGTTTTGCATAGGTTCTTAAATCACCGGTAACGCGATCGTCAAAACGCATGCCAATGGAAATTAGTAAATCACATTCATTTGTCATTACATTAGGAGCTAAATTGCCGTGCATACCTAGCATTCCTTTATTAAGAGGATGTTTTGAAGGTAGGGCGGATAGTCCCAGTAAAGTACTTCCAAAAGGAATTTGAGCTTTTTCAATAAATGCGAGTAATTCTTGATGTGCATTGCCTAGTTCTACCCCTTGCCCTACTAGAGCTAACGGTTTTTCACTTTCATTAATCAATTTCGCCGCTTTTTCTATTGCAGTGAAGTCCAGTTGAGGTTCCGGCTCATAACTTCTTATGAAGTTAAATTGGTAAGGAACATACTCAAAAGACTCTATTTGCGCATTTTTTGAAAAGTCAAGAATGACCGGGCCGGGACGACCACTCTTGGCAATATAAAAAGCCCTTGCGACAGCCCAAGGAATATCTTCCGCTCTGCGAATTTGATAGCTCCATTTTGTGATTGGTTGTGAAATACTAACCATATCTATCTCTTGAAAAGCATCGGTACCTAAGGCAGAAGAAGCAACTTGTCCGGCAATGACTACAATAGGGGTGCTATCTAGCATGGCATCTCCAATGCCGGTTAAAGTATTAGTAGCACCCGGGCCACTTGTTACTATACATACGCCAACTTTTCCGGATACTCGTGCATAACCCTCTGCAGCATGGGCAGCACTTTGCTCGTGCCTCATCAGAATATGGGTAATTTCCTTTTGTTTATATAGACTATCATAGACCGGCATGATAGCTCCGCCCGGATACCCAAAAACGGTATCTACTCCTTGATATATCAAAGATTTTATAAGGGCTTCCGAACCTGTAATCTTTTCTTTTTCCATTATTGTAATCCTAAATTAATTAAATGAAGAAAGTTCGTTTTAATCTTCTTAATCTTCGTCTATGATACGAACCGCTCCTTTGTCTGCTGAACTTACTCTACTTGCATAAGCTTTTAAGCTTTTAGGAATCTGTCGGTCACGAGTAAGTTTATATAAAGGACGATTGCTTAATTCTTTATCAGAAACCAGAACATTAATTGTACGAGCAGGGATATCTATTTCTATATAATCCCCGTTCTGAACTTTCCCTATAGCTCCTCCGGCAGCAGCTTCAGGCGAAACATGCCCTATGCTTAATCCGGAAGTTCCACCACTAAATCGGCCATCAGTAATAAGAGCACAATCTTTACCAAGATGTTTTGATTTCAAATAAGAGGTGGGGTATAACATTTCTTGCATACCCGGACCTCCTTTAGGCCCTTCATAAATGATGACTACAATGTCTCCCTTTTTTATTTCATCATTCAATATGGCATCACAAGCAGCTTCTTGTGAATCGAAGACCTTAGCTTTGCCTTTGAACGTTAGTATTTCTTTATCAACACCTGCAGTTTTTACTACACAGCCGTCTTTGGCAATGTTCCCTTTTAATACCGCAAGTCCACCGTCTTTACTATAAGCGTTTTCAATATTGCGGATACAACCTTTTTCTCTATCCGAATCAAATGATTCATAATAATTATTTTGTGATCCCAGCTTTAAATTGAATTTATTTCCGGGAGCACTTAAATAACGGTTAATATCTTCTTTTTTAGTTTCAGAACTAAGAATGGAGTACTTTTTTATTGCTTCATTAAGAGTAAGACCATCTGCACGATGAACATCACCATTAATTAATCCTCCTTTTTGCAGTTCATCTAGTATGGCTATGATTCCACCGGCTCTATTTACATCTTGAATGTGGTATTTGGATGTATTAGGAGAAACTTTGCATAAACAAGGAGTCTGCCGAGAAAGAGTATCAATATCGTCCATGGTGAAGTCTACTTCAGCCTCTTGTGCCATGGCAAGAAGATGTAATACCGTATTGGTGGATCCGCCCATTGCAATATCCAAGGTCATAGCATTCATGAAAGCCTCTTTAGTGGCTACGTTACGAGGTAATACCGATTCATCCCCATCTTGATAGTATTTATAAGCTATTTCAACAATTTTCTTGGCTGCTTCTTTGAATAACTCTTTCCTGTTTTCGTGTGTAGCCAGAATGGTTCCATTTCCGGGTAAAGCTAAGCCTATTGCTTCATTCAGGCAGTTCATTGAGTTTGCGGTAAACATGCCCGAACAAGAGCCACAAGTGGGACAAGCTTGTTGTTCTATCTCACTTACCCTTTCATCACTCACAGAACTGTCAGCCGATTGTATCATTGCATCTATTAAATCTAGCTTTTTGTCTTTAAGCCTTCCTGCTTCCATTGGACCACCCGAAACAAAAAGAGTAGGGATGTTCAGGCGAAGTGCTGCCATTAACATCCCCGGAGTAATCTTGTCACAATTACTGATACAAATCATTGCATCTACTTTATGTGCGTTGATCATATATTCCACACTGTCTGCAATTAAATCTCTGGAGGGTAGGGAGTAGAGCATTCCGTCGTGCCCCATGGCTATTCCATCGTCAATGGCAATGGTATTGAATTCAGCAGCAAAACAACCCTGTTTTTCTATTTCACTTTTTACAAATTGCCCGATTTCATGTAAATGGACATGTCCGGGAACAAATTGAGTAAACGAATTAACGACGGCAATAATAGGTTTGCCTAACTGTTCTTTCTTCATTCCGTTGGCGGTCCATAAAGCACGAGCTCCTGCCATACGCCGACCTTGTGTACTGGTTGCACTGCGAAGTTTGTTTTTCATCTTCTTTTTAATATAAGAAAAGCCCTTCTCATATAACGAGAAAGGCTTTGTCAATTTATTTTTATTTGTTGTTCACATAACTATATAAACCTTCCTCACGCTCTAATAGGAATGACCACTAGACGAATAATATTGAGGACTACAAGGTTTATATTTAGTGTGTGATTATACATCTGCTATATATTTGTTGTTTACAAAGGTAAATGCTTTTTCTTAATTTCCAAATGAAGTCATAGAAAAAAACATTAAAAAGTTTTCAATCAATAGACTTTTTGAGCAATTTATTATAAAGTGTTGTGTTTTTGTAATCAAAATGTAATAGAAGAAAAGAGAAGGTGTTTTGTTTTCTATTGAATTAACCGGTTTTTTAAAATAGATTCTTTAGAAAGTTTGTATATTTGTTTTTAATTCTAATAAGTTATAACTATAAAAAAGAACATTAAGTATGGATAAAACAGAAAACAAGTATATATCAGTTGCATATAAGCTCTATGTAGCAGATGAAGAGGGACCCGATTTAGTAGAAGAAACAACTGAAGGCAGGCCATTTGAGTTTGTTTCCGGATTGGGAATAACATTTGAAGAATTTGAAAATCAAGTAAAAGATTTAAAACAAGGCGACTCATTCGACTTTACTGTTGGACCTGAAGAGGCTTATGGAGATTATGAGGAAGACTATGTAATTGAGCTTCCTAAACAAGTATTTGAAGTTGATGGAAAATTTGATGATGAACAAGTAGTTCCCGGAAACGTCATTCCTTTACTCGATTCAGACGGAAACCAATTAAATGGTATGGTGGTTGAAGTAAAAGAAGATATTGTTATTATGGATATGAACCATCCATTAGCCGGAGAAGAGTTGCATTTTGTTGGTACCATATTAGAGTCTCGTCCTGCAACTATTGAGGAGATGGAAGAGATGGCAAATCTATTAGGTGGTGATTGTGAATGTGATAGTTCAGACTGCGGTTCTTGTAATTGTTCGGGTTGCTGATTGTCCTAGATGTAATAAAAAACGGGGTGTTTATAATTATAAACACCCCGTTTTTTATATCTGTTGTAAGCAACTTGAATTTTCTATAAATAATTTATTGAGTTATTTTACTCCATCTTATGTCTGCCTGTATTATTATGCTCATATCCTTTTTAGAAAGAGCAAAATAGTCGCACTAAAAAAGGAACACTTAAATCTATTACAGCTCCGTGAAACATGGAAAGCACAAGAAAATCTTGTCCCGAGAATTTAGCTACGGCTGGAAGTGTAGTATCCAGACTAGTAGCTCCTCCGGCTGCTATTGGGGCTAATTTCCCAAAGTATCGAACAAATAAGGGAGCCAGCAATAGTGCAGATAGCTCTCTGATAATATTTGATAGTAATGCAATGGTGCCCATCTCAGCCCCTTTATATTGAGTAATAAAGACACTTGAAAGAGAATAGTAGCCAAATCCTGAGCCTACAGCCATACAATCTGTTAATGAGCGATTACTCATAAAGAGGCTAATTAAAGCACATCCGGCCAGCGTTCCCGTTATGGTCATCAAGGGTAAGACTGCCATTTTAGGATCCAATGCTTTGAATTTTTTAATAATTTCCTTATCGTGTCCTAAAGTCATTCCCACACACATCATCAATCCACATAAAGCATAAATGCTATAATTACTTGTTAAAAGAATTTGTGGCAATAAACCAAAGAATCCACACACAATGCCTAAAATAAATAAACTAATAACTATGATGCTACCAATCATACGTCACTCCTTTCTTTTTTATTGATAACTAATGTCCATAATAACCAGGCAAAAAACAAGCTACCGCTTATTGCCCCAAACGTAATGATAAGAGTATCCCATCCAATGCTGTGAAGTTGACTCACAATGGTTTTATTAACTCCTGTATTAACTCCAAGTAGAAACAATAACACCCAAATAAAAAGTGTTATAGCATAGGGAAGCCGTGTGAGTTTTCTTTTTCTTAATAAGACTCCTAGAACGATCCCTGTAAACATAGAACCAATTACAATAAGCATATTTCACGTATTTTTATTCAAAATGCGTGCAAATTTACTGCTTCTTTTTTTAAGAAAAAGAGTTTGATATGAAAAAATGATACCAATAAATGTTAAAGAATAAATAAAAGGTCACTCATTATGCCATCAGATATGAAGATCCCTTGATGGGTGAGTTTCAAATTGTCATTTTTTACTTCTAAAGCCTTTGAATTTAAGTGTGGCTGAGCAAAAAACAAACAATGTTGATAGAGTTTTTCCCCAAAAGCTTTTTTTACATATTTTAGGTCTATCCCTTCGCTTCTTCTGAGTGAAGTAATGATGTAATCATTATATCGAGTGGACAAATTTAAATTTTCCTGTTCAAAGCTTCTTTGATTAGATTGAATACCCTGTATATATTCTGTTAGCGATGAGATGTTCCATTCTCTGTTTATTCCATTGTACGAGTGAGCTGATGGGCCACATCCCATATAATGTGAACCATCCCAATAGGAAGAGTTATGGCGGGAACGAAACCCCTTTTTACAGAAGTTGGATATTTCGTAATGTTCAAAGCCGGCATGTTTAAGTTTATCAATCAGAATGGAGAAAAAATGGACACTTAAATCCTCATCTACCTCTTTGATTTTCTTTTCTTGTAGTAATCGGAAAAGGGGGGTGTCTTCTTCATAAATCAGATGGTAAGCCGATAGATGTTGTATGTTTAAGGCAATGGCCTGTTCTATGTCTTTTTCCCATTCTTGGAGGGTTTCATTGGGTAACCCATAAATCAGGTCAATGCTTATATTGTGAAATCCATAATTCTGACTTCTTTTAACTGCATCTATAGCTTCACTTGCCGAGTGCCTCCGATTTAGTGCTTTGAGATGCCTGTCATTAAAACTTTGTATTCCTATGCTTAAGCGATTTATGGGTAAGCTTTGTAGGGATTGTAAGTATGTGTGATTTAAATCGTCAGGATTAGCTTCTAGAGTAATCTCTTCAACAGTTGTCAGGTTGTATTTAGAAAAGAGGGTATTGAATATTTTTTCAAGTTGGTTTATCGATAAAAGAGAAGGGGTTCCTCCACCAATATAAATTGTTTTTATGGGATCTTCCAAATACTCTTTCCGTTGTTCAAGTTCTTGTATTAATGCTTCAACGTATGCGTCTTGACAATGAGAATCAGTCGTTGTATAGAAATCACAATAAATACAGCGTGATTTACAAAAAGGGATGTGAAGGTAGATTCCTGCCATGTGTTTCTTTTTTCTAATGGGTCCCAGACTAAAGGGTAAAAGGTCTGGGACCGATGACCGTTCTCTCTGGGACCGACAAGGGTTTATACCCAGACCGTTAATTTTAAAAGCAATACATTTAAATGCAAATGTAAAGATACTGATTATCATATATAAATATATATGTTTAAAAACAGTCAAAATTCGTTGCTTTTTGCTTGTCAATACTATAATTTGCAATACTCCTCTATTTGAAATAGGGGAGTATTTATTTGAAGGTCTTTTTATTAATAAACAATTTAATTTTAAATAAAATGAAAATCTATCAAACCAACGAAATTAAAAATATAGCCCTGTTGGGAAGTTCGGGCTCTGGGAAAACCACTCTCGCTGAAGCTATGCTTTACGAGGGTGGTATTATAAAACGTCGTGGCACTGTTGAAGCCAAAAATACAGTCAGTGATTATTTTCCGGTGGAACAAGAGTATGGCTATTCTGTTTTTTCTACCGTTTTTCATGTAGAGTGGAATGATAAAAAGCTCAATGTAATTGATTGTCCCGGGTCGGATGATTTTGTGGGAAGTACGGTTACTGCACTAAATGTTACTGATACTGCTATCGTGGTGTTGAATGGTGCCTATGGAGTGGAAGTTGGAACCCAAAATCACTTCCGTTATACTGAAAAGGTTGGAAAACCGGTTATATTCTTAGTGAACCAACTTGATGATGAGAATTGCGATTTCGACCAAATCCTTAGCCAGTTACAAGATTCTTATGGTTCAAACGTAGTTCCCATTCAATATCCAATATCAACAGGACCCGGATTTAATGCCGTGATCGATGTGTTATTGATGAAAAAATATTCTTGGAGTGATGAAGGAGGAGTTCCGGTAATAGAAGACATCCCGGAGGAAGAATTGGAAAAGGCCACAGAATTAAATAAAGCTTTAATTGAAGCTGCTGCAGAAAATGATGAAGGTTTGATGGAGAAATATTTTGAGCAAGATTCTTTGACAGAAGATGAAATGCGTTTTGGTATTCGTAAGGGTCTGATTGACCGCAGCATTTATCCTGTATTTTGTGTTTGTGCTAAAAAAGACATGGGGGTTCGTCGTTTGATGGAGTTTTTAACAAATGTGGTTCCTTTTGTTGATGATATGCCTAAAGTTGAAACATCCACAGGAGAAGAGGTTGTTCCCGATGCAGATGCTTCTACTTCAATTTATGTATTTAAAACCAGTGTAGAACCTCATATTGGAGAAGTTTCGTATTTCAAGGTAATGAGTGGAACGTTGAGGGAAGGGGATGATTTATATAATGCAAGTAATGATTCGAAAGAGCGGATTGCTCAGCTTTATGTTGTGGCAGGATCTCAACGAAAGAATGTAAAGGAATTGCGTGCAGGCGATATTGGTGCTACTGTTAAGTTGAAGTCCATAAAGACAGGGCAGACGTTGAATGCGAAGGATTGCAATTACAAATTTGATTTCATCAAATTCCCTAACTCAAAATACACACGAGCAATCAAGGCAATAAGTGAGTCTGATACGGAAAAAATGATGGACGCTATTTTTAGAATGCGTGAAGAAGATCCAACTTGGGTCGTAGAAAACTCAAAAGAGCTGAAGCAGATATTGGTACACGGACAAGGGGAATTCCATTTAAGAACTTTAAAGTGGCGTTTAGAACAGAATGATAAGATTGCTGTGGAGTTTTTAGAGCCAAAAATCCCTTATCGTGAAACCATAACCAAATCGGCACGTGCCAGCTATAGACACAAAAAACAATCGGGAGGCGCCGGACAGTTTGGCGAGGTGCATCTTATTGTAGAACCTTTTAAAGAAGGAGAGCCTGTTCCGGCAAATTATAAATTTGATGGACAAGAAATCAAAATTAGTGTGCGTGGAGTAGAAGAATTTCCTTTAGATTGGGGAGGAAAAATGGTGTTTGTAAATAGTATCGTTGGAGGTTCTATTGATGCACGATTTATACCTGCCATTCAAAAGGGTATAATGGAGCGTATGGAGCAAGGCCCGTTGACCGGTTCTTATGCAAGGGATGTTAGAGTTATAGTTTATGATGGTAAAATGCATCCTGTTGATTCTAATGAAATATCTTTTATGTTGGCCGGAAGAAATGCCTTTAGTCAAGCTTTTAAAGCAGCTACTCCTAAGATATTAGAACCCATTTACGATGTGGAGGTTTTTGTTCCTTCTGATAAACTTGGAGATGTAATGAGTGACCTGCAAGGTCGTAGGGCAATGATTATGGGTATGAGTAGTGAGAAGAATTATGAGAAAATTCAAGCAAAAGTACCTCTAAAAGAGATGTCTTCTTATTCAACGGCATTGAGTTCTTTGACCGGGGGGCGTGCTTCGTTTATTATGAAGTTCTCTAGTTATGAGTTATTGCCTTCTGATGTTCAGGATCAGTTGATTAAAGAATTTACTGAACGAGAAGACGAAAATTAAAAGAATCAGAAAGCAGGATTTGTAGTCCTCAACCTATTAATGAAAAAGCTATTGCTTCAAGATTGAAGCAATAGCTTTTTGTGTAAAAATAAGTCTTAAATAGCTAATTTTTTTTAATATTGGCAAACAACGAGGGTAAGATTCTTGTTGTACTTATGAATTTGACTTCTTGAAGTTTACAATGTGTTAAAAAATAGAAAATGCTAAATATTGAAGTATGAGCTGTTAAAAATGTTAATTTGGTATTATTAAATTTGTGTATATGAGGAAGTCAACAATTTGGATATTAGGTGTTGTTATGGGCATCTCTTTTTTGAGCTTACTTTATCTGCAAGTGAAATATATTGAAGAGATGGTTAAAATGCGTAACGAACAGTTTGATGTTTCGGTAAAGAGAAGTTTATACCAAGTTTCCAAAAATGTAGAATACGATGAAACACAAAGGTGGCTCATTAACGATGTCATTGAAGATGAAAAACGGAAGGGTCAAACGCCTAATTTACCAACAGATCAGACTAAAGAAATTGTACAACAGCAATTCATGTCTCATTCAGACGATGAATCTTATTCTTCTTTTGAGTTAAAAACCATACAAACACGTCCGTCTGACTTGCCTAAAGCAATCATTACTAAAAGGCATAGTACTAAAACCATACCCCAAACCTCTAAATCGCTTAGCGATGCAGTTAAGAATCGATATATGTATCAGCGTTTCTTGTTGGATGAAGTGGTATGGCAGATGATTCATCAAACGAGTGATCAAGATATAGGAAAACGTGTAAATTTTAGAAACTTAGATCAATATCTAAAATCTGAGTTATTGAATAATGGAATTGATTTAGTTTATCATTTTACGGTAATTGACCGATATGGTAAAGAGGTCTTTCGTTGTTCCGATTTTGAAAAGAAAGGAAGCGAAGCCGCTTATACTCAACCTTTGTTTCCTAACGACCCACCGGCTAAGATGAGTTTTGTTAAAGTTCATTTTCCGGCAAAACGAGATTATATTTATAAGAGCATCTCTTTTATGATACCATCTACCATTTTTACTCTCGTTTTGTTACTAACTTTTATTTTTACGATTTATGTAGTCTTCCGACAAAAGAAACTCACAGAGATGAAGAATGATTTTGTGAATAATATGACTCACGAGTTTAAAACTCCCATTTCTTCCATTTCGTTAGCAGCTCAAATGTTGAAAGACCCCAGTGTAAGTAAATCGCCACAAATTTTCCAACATCTATCCCGTGTAATCAACGATGAAACAAAGCGTCTGCGTTTTCAGGTAGATAAAGTATTACAGATGTCTATGTTTGATAGGCAATCAACTATGTTAAAACAAAAAGAATTAGATGCCAATGTACTTATTAATGGAGTGGTAGATACTTTCAAGTTAAAAGTAGAGCAGCATAATGGAGAACTATTATCATTTTTAGATGCTGAAAACGCCATTATAATGGCTGATGAGATGCATTTTACCAATGTTATTTTTAACTTGATGGATAATGCAGTGAAGTATAAAAAAGCGGATGAGGATTTAAAATTAACCGTAAGAACATCGAATGATTCAGAAAAACTGATTATTGTTATACAAGATAATGGTATAGGAATAAAAAAAGATGATGTAAAAAAGGTGTTTGAGAAGTTTTATCGCGTGCATACAGGTAATCTGCACGATGTAAAAGGCTTTGGTTTAGGATTAGCCTACGTTAAGAAAATAATTGAAGAGCACAAAGGAACCATCAAAGTAGAAAGTGAGCTTAACGTTGGAACGAAATTTATTATAGCATTACCTTTATTAAAATAATTTATTGTTATGGACGAGAATTTGAGAATTTTATTATGCGAAGATGATGAGAATCTTGGAATGCTCCTTAGAGAGTATTTACAAGCTAAAGGTTATTCTGCAGATCTTTACCCTGATGGGGAAGAAGGTTATAAGGCCTTTGTGAAAAACCAGTACGATTTGTGTGTGCTTGATGTGATGATGCCTAAGAAAGATGGCTTTACATTAGCACAAGAAATTAGGGCAATTAATGCAGATATCCCAATTATCTTCCTAACAGCCAAGACCTTAAAAGAGGATATCTTGGAAGGATTTAAGATTGGTGCTGATGATTACATAACCAAACCTTTTAGTATGGAGGAGTTAACTCTACGTATTGAGGCTATATTACGCAGAGTCCGTGGAAAGAAAACCAAAGAACAAACCATTTATAAATTCGGTAAGTTTACTTTTGATACACAAAAGCAAATTCTTTCCATTGGTGATAAAGAAACAAAATTGACTACCAAAGAGTCTGAATTGTTGAGTTTGTTGTGTGCTTATGAAAATGAAATTTTGCAACGTGAGCATGCCTTAAAAACAATCTGGATAGATGATAATTATTTCAATGCAAGAAGTATGGATGTATATATCACCAAATTACGTAAGCATTTGAAAGATGATGATTCTGTAGAAATCATTAACATTCATGGTAAAGGATATAAGTTGATTACACCTAGCCGTACAGAAGAACAATAAATATTAGGAATAAGGAACCGTAGAATAAGGAGAACGAAATTTCGTACTCCTTATTTTGTTTATAGATCAAATTCCATACTATTTTGGGCTCATTTTGAGAATAATAGGAGAAAAATGTTGCGAATTGTTTGTTTTTTTTTAGCTTTGCAAATACTTATCTACAGTATAAAGTAAAGTAGAAAAGGCACAAATATGGTAGCACTTAAATTACATACCACAACTTCTTTTATGTTTACCACAACCCTTAGGGGTTAAGGATAAATTTTTGTGTTTCTACGTGATACACTTTTTCAAATCGTTTTTTTATTGTCTTTGTGCTTAGGCACCCTATATTAGCAAGCTTTTAAGCTTGTGCCATTTAATTAAATCACATCTTTTTAAAATAAAATAAATGAAAGTAATCAAGTTTGGTGGAACATCCGTAGGTTCCACAAAAGGATTAAGAAAAGTAAAACATATAGTTGAATCTTCAGAAGAGCCTGTTATTGTTGTTGTTTCTGCTTTCTCGGGAGTAACCGATAAGTTAATTAGAACTTCTAAACTGGCATCAGTAGGAGACTTAGCCTATCAAGACATTTTTAGAGAAATTGTAACGCTTCATGAAGAGGTTATTAATGAGCTTTTTGCAGATCGAAAAGAAAAAAAGGATTTAACAGATAAAGTCAATCGGCTATTAAATGAGTTGGATAACATATTTCAGGGAATCTCTTTGATAAAAGATTTATCGCCCAAAACATTAGATACGGTGCTAAGCTATGGAGAGAGAATTTCTTCGTGGGTAGTGGCTCAACTTATTCCCGGATCTAAACATTTCGATTCGCGTGAATTTATTAAGACAGAAAAGAAGCATTCTAAAAATTTTATTGATAAGGATCTAACGAACCATTTAATAAAACAAACTTTTGATCAGTTGCCCGATACAGCGGTTGTACCCGGATTTATCTCATCCGATAAGCTGACCGGAGAAATAACCAATTTGGGTAGAGGCGGATCAGATTATACAGCTGCTATGATTGCTGCTGCTTTGAATGCCAGATATCTTGAAATCTGGACAGATGTTGATGGATTTATGACAGCAGATCCACACGTCATTGATTCAGCATATACCATTGATGAATTGAGCTATGTTGAAGCTACTGAGTTATGTAATTTTGGAGCTAAAGTAATTTATCCTCCTACCATCTATCCTGTATTTCATAAGAATATTCCCATTCGTGTTAGAAACACCTTTAATTTAGAATCTAAAGGGACAATTATTAAACAGGAAGTTTCGAAAACCAAAGCGCATAAAGCCATTAAAGGAATCTCCTCAATTAATGATACTTGCCTGATAACCGTACAAGGGCTTGGTATGGTGGGTGTTATTGGTGTTAATTATCGAATTTTTAAGGTGTTGGCAAAAAATGGAATCAGTGTTTTCTTGGTGTCTCAAGCATCATCGGAGAATAGCACCTCCATAGGAGTTCGAAATGAGGATGCCGATTTAGCCTGTGAGATTTTGGATAAAGAGTTTGCCAGAGAAATTGAAACGGGAGAGATGTATCCCATGAAAGCGGAACGCGATTTGGCCACTGTTGCCATTGTGGGAGAAAACATGAAACATACTCCCGGTATAGCCGGTAAGTTGTTTGGTATCTTAGGAAAGAATGGAATTAATGTAATCGCTTGTGCACAAGGTGCTTCAGAAACAAATATCTCTTTTGTGGTAACTTTAGAGTCTTTAAGGAAGTCTTTGAATGTGATTCACGATTCTTTTTTCTTATCCGAATATCAAGTTCTAAATCTCTTTATTTGTGGTATTGGTACGGTTGGAGGAAGCTTGATTGAGCAAATTCAAAGCCAACAAGAAAAATTGAAGCGAGAGAATGGATTGAAACTGAATGTGGTAGGAATAGCCAATGGATCTTATTTATTATTGAATCGTGAAGGTATTCCATTAAATAATTATAAAGAGTTACTGGTAAAGAAAGGTAAGAAAAGTAGTACCCAAGCCTTAGAGTCCGGTATTATAGAGATGAATATTTTTAATTCAGTCTTTGTGGATTGTACAGCAAGTGAGGAAATTTCCTCCATATATAAACGATTATTAGATCATAATGTGTCGGTTGTGGCAGCCAATAAGATTGCAGCTTCTTCTTCATATGAGAATTATAAAGAATTGAAACAAACAGCCCGTATGAGGGGAGTGAAGTTCTTATTCGAAGCAAATGTTGGCGCGGGCTTACCGATTATTAATACCATTAACGATTTAATTAATAGTGGAGATAAGATTACCAAAATAGAGGCTGTCTTATCGGGGACACTGAATTTCATATTTAATGAGTTAAGTGAAGATGTTCTCTTTAGTGAAACGATTAGGCGAGCTCAAGAGCAGGGTTATTCTGAACCTGACCCACGAATCGATTTGAGTGGTATTGATGTAATTCGAAAATTGGTTATTTTGGTTCGTGAAGCGGGGTATCGGGTTGAACAGAATGATGTGCGGAAAAATCTATTTGTGCCGGAATCATATTTTGAAGGGACTTTAGATGATTTCTGGAAACGCATACCCGAATTAGATGAATCTTTTGAGGCTCGTAGGCAAGAGTTGGAAAAAGAGAATAAAAAATGGCGGTTTGTTGCTAAATTTGAAAATAATCAAGCTTCTGTGGGCTTAGAAGAGGTCGATGCCAAACACCCTTTCTATGCACTGGAAGGAAGTAATAATGTCTTGCTTTTAACTACCGATCGCTATAATGAGTATCCGTTGATGATACAAGGATATGGTGCCGGTGCAGGAGTTACGGCAGCTGGTGTATTTGCCGATATAATGAGCATAGCAAACGTATAAAATAGTAGGAATGAAACATATCATAATTTTAGGAGATGGTATGGCCGATTGGCCAGTAAAATCATTAAATAATAAAACATTATTACAAGCTGCTAATATTCCTTATATGGATCAGTTAGCAAGAAGGGGTAGAACCGGTCTTTTGCAAACTGTTCCCGAAGGTTTTCACCCGGGAAGTGAAGTGGCAAATCTTTCTGTTCTAGGTTATGACTTAAGCAAAGTTTATGAGGGTAGAGGAGTGTTGGAGGCTGCTAGTATGGGGGTTGACATTGCTTTAGATGAATTGGGGATGCGTTGTAATTTGATTTGTATTGAAGATGGGAAAATAAAAAACCACTCAGCGGGCCATATTTCCAATGGAGAAGCTGAAGAACTGATCCGGTTTTTAGATGATGAGTTGGGCGATGAGCGGGTTTCCTTTTATGCCGGCGTATCCTATCGGCATTTGTTGAAAATAAAGAAGGGTAAAAAAGATTTAATTTGTACTCCGCCTCATGATGTTCCGGGAAAAGATTTTGAACCTCTTTTGGTGAAAGCTGCTACTGTTGAAGCTCAAGAAACTGCTGATCTTATCAATCAATTGATTTTGAAATCCCAAGAGATATTGGCAAATCATCCAATAAATCAGAAAAGAGTAAAAGAGGGAAAAGATCCTGCTAATAGTATTTGGCCTTGGTCTCCCGGTTACAGACCTCGTATGAATAAGTTAAGTGAAACATATCCTACTATTAATAGTGGTAGC
This sequence comes from uncultured Bacteroides sp., assembly GCA_964522975.1. Taxonomy (GTDB): domain Bacteria; phylum Bacteroidota; class Bacteroidia; order Bacteroidales; family Bacteroidaceae; genus Bacteroides_E. The sequence continues at coordinate 62,444 of CAZFXK010000001.1, forward strand.
GTGATTTCTGCTGTAGACTTAATTAAAGGCATCGGCGTCTATGCCGGTTTAGACCCCATTGAGGTGGAAGGCGCCACCGGTTTATATGATACCAACTATGAGAATAAAGTTGCAGCTTCATTAGAGGCTTTAAAAACACAAGACTTTGTTTATCTGCATATAGAAGCTAGTGATGAAGCCGGACACGAAGGAAACGTCGATTTGAAGTTGAGAACCATAGAGGATTTGGATTCTCGTGCAGTGAAGCCTATTTATGAGGCGGTTCGGGAGATGGATGAACCTGTAGCTATTGCTGTACTTCCTGATCATCCAACCCCCTGTGAGATTAGAACACATACTTCAGAACCTGTTCCTTTTTTAATCTGGTATCCGGGAATAGAAGCTGATTCGGTTACGGAATATAACGAAAAATCGGTTAGAAAGGGAGGATATGGTGTTTTGAAAGGGGATGAGTTTATGAAAGAATTTATGAAAATAGAATAAAATGAAATATTACAGTACAAATAAAAAAACTCCTGCAGTTTCTCTAGAGCAAGCTGTAATTCAAGGCTTGGCTAGTGATAAAGGACTTTTCATGCCGGAAGAGATTCCCTCTTTACCTGCTGAGTTTTTTGAAAAGATCGACCAGCTCTCTTTTCAAGAAATGGCTTATGTCGTGGCCAGCGCATTTTTTGGACAGGATGTGCCTGCAAAGGATCTAAAAAAGATTGTTTATGAAACGTTGACTTTTGAGGTTCCCTTGGTTCGAATTACACCACAAATTAGTGCTTTAGAGTTATTTCATGGACCTACTTTAGCTTTTAAAGATGTAGGTGCTCGCTTTATGGCTCGCCTGTTGGGCTATTTTACGCAAAAAAGAGAGGCTGCTGATGAGCAAGACATTCACGTATTGGTTGCTACTTCCGGTGATACGGGAAGTGCGGTAGCCAATGGATTTCTTGGTGTTCAAGGGGTTAAAGTTCATGTACTTTACCCCAAAGGAAAGGTCAGTGAAATCCAAGAGAAACAATTTACTACATTAGGTCGTAATATCACTGCTCTAGAGGTTGAGGGGACGTTTGATGATTGTCAAGCTTTGGTTAAAAATGCATTTATGGATCAAGAATTAAATGAACATTTATTTCTGACTTCTGCTAATTCCATTAATGTTGCCCGTTTTTTGCCTCAATCATTCTATTATTTTTATGCTTACGCCCAATTAAAGAAAGAGGGTAAATCGGACTCTGTGGTTATGTGTGTGCCAAGTGGTAATTTTGGAAATATAACGGCCGGTTTATTTGCAAAACAGATGGGTTTGCCCATTAAGCGTTTCATTGCTGCTAATAATAAGAATGATGTATTTTATCAATACTTACAAACCGGTAACTATGAACCTCGTCCATCTATTGCTACAATTGCCAATGCCATGGATGTAGGAGATCCAAGTAATTTTGCTCGCATATTAGATTTGTTTGGCAATAGTCATAAAGCCATAAGTAATCAAATTAGTGGAACTTATTACTTGGATGATCAGATTAAAAAAACGATTCAAAAGGTCTGGAGTGAGTGTGGTTATTTGCTCGACCCTCATGGTGCTTGTGGTTATCAAGCATTAGTTGATTTGCTGCAAGAAGGAGAACAGGGCGTTTTCTTAGAAACGGCACATCCGGCTAAGTTCTTGGATACTGTAGAGTCCATCATTGATGAATCTGTTGAGATACCCAATAAGTTGCAAACTTTTATGAAAGGAGAAAAACAAAGTTTGTCTATAGGTAAAGATTTTAATTCGTTTAAATCGTATCTATTAACCCTTGAATGAAAAATTAATAAGAATAAGCTTTAATAAAAAATTGTTATCATAATGAATTTATATACTATCCTGTTATTGACATCATCTGTTGTAGAACAAGTAGAGGCTACTGTTGAAGGACAACCTCAAATGTTGAAGCGGTTAATAGAAGTCTCTATTGAATTTGGAGAAAGACTCTTAATCGCTGCTGTGGTGTTTGCTTTAGGACGCTTTTTGATTTCTGTTATTAATAAATTAGTACGTAAGTTTTTAGATCGTAGAAAGCTGGAAGTTGAAGTTAAAAGTTTTCTCAAGAGTCTAATTAATATCATTCTAATTGCTCTTTTAATTGTTTCTATTGTAGGAGTGCTAGGCTTGCCTACTTCTTCGTTTGCTGCTTTAATTGCTTCTGCAGGAGTTGCCATTGGTATGGCACTTTCGGGTAATTTGCAAAATTTTGCCGGAGGAATAATTATTCTTGTCTTTAAGCCTTTCAACATAGATGATTTTGTAGAGTGTCAAGGTGTTTCCGGTACGGTAGAAGAAATTCAAATTTTTCACACCATCGTACGTTCTGCTGATAATAAAGTAATCTATATTCCTAATGGGGCGTTGAGTAGCGGAGTGATAACAAATCTGAATCGTAAACTTACTCGTCGTCTTGAGTGGGTAGTAGCTGTGGCTTATGATACAGATTATGCAGTTGCAAAAGAAATCCTTCAAGATCTTTTAGATGCTGATGAACGCATAATGAAAGAACCTGCTTCAGAGATTGTTTTACACGAGCTGGATTCGAGTAGTGTGAATATACGAGTACGCGCGTGGGTTAAAAGGACCGACTATTGGCCTGTTTATTTTTCTATAAATCAAGCTGTCTATAACACTTTTAATGAGAGAGGAATAGAATTCCCGTTTCCTCAACTTACTGTACATCAGACAGAAAAATAGTATTCAATATTTGGTGTTAAGTATGATAAAAAACGAAGTTCACATTATAATGTGAACTTCGTTTTTTATCATATAGGTGCTATCTTTATTTCTGTTTTTATTCTGATGTTACAAGGTTGAGTATTTCTTTGGGGCTGTTTACAATATATTTTGGATGTTTTGATTTGAGTTCTTCTATGGAACGAAACCCCCAAGACACTCCGCAAGCATCTATCTGTCCTCTATTTGCTGTTTCCATATCAATATTGGAATCTCCTACCATTAATGTTTTATGAGTAGGTATATTGGTGTTCTCCATGATTTCAAGTAAAATGGTGGGATCGGGTTTAGTGGGTACTTCTTTTCTTTGTCCTAATATTTGTTCAAATTCTATGTTAGGAAAAAAATAATGTACTAGTTTTTCTGTCGCTTGTTGATATTTATTCGATGCAACAGCTAAGAGTATATCCTTTTTCTGTAATTCCTCTAAAAGCTCGGGTATTCCTTCATATGGGTGAGTATAGACAGCATTGTATTGATCATAATGGACAAGAAAAATTTCTCTCATTCTGATTATATTCTCTTCGGTCTTCTTCCCGTCGGGTAAAGCACGTTCAAATAGTTTGTTGATTCCGTTTCCTATCATTAAATTGTATTTCTCTATCGGATGAGTAGGAAAATTCAACTGTTCCAGAGCGTAATTTGTACTTATAGCTAAATCCTTGATACTATTTATTAAAGTTCCATCGAGATCGAATATTACTAATTTTTTCAGCATAACATTTATATTTTCAGAACCTGAAGATAGTGATTGTTTTTAATTAAAAGAAGGGCAAGAGCCTTTTAGCCATCGAACTTATGGCTTTAGTTTCTATTAATGAAGTTTGTTCTAAAACTAAACGGTTTTTATCACTCTGTTTAAGCTCAATGCAAATGCCTTAATTTGGAAAAAGCATATATGCCCATTACGATAATCTACCAGGTTATGATTCGTTTTCCGTCGGCTTGTTCTTCGATCGTAATTTTAAGCGTGTTTTCAGGAAGTAACTCTTCAACTAGTTCGGGCCATTCAATGAAACAGATTGCATTACTGTAGAAATATTCTTCATATCCCATGTCGTAAGCTTCTTCCAGTTTTTTAATCCGATAGAAATCAAAATGATAGATAGGATAATCCAGTTGATTAGAGCTATATTCATTGATGATAGAGAAGGTAGGAGAGGTTATGGTATCAGTAACGCCTAAGGCTTGACAGACGGACTTTATAAAAGTGGTTTTACCTGCTCCCATAGCTCCATAAAATGCAAACATTCTATATTCAGGAAGAACATTTTGTATGAATTCTTTTGCACATTCTTCCATTTGGTTAATCGAATCAATTACGAGTTTCATTTTACTTTAAAGTTTGAGGTCTTAACTTATAAACTATTCTGGAAAGAAAATAAACAATGATGGTAAAGAATATGATTGCGGCACCGGAGGGTACATTCAAGTAAAAAGAGATAAATAATCCTCCAACACAATTAAAAAAGCCAAAAGCAATGGACAATAGAATCATCGGTTTAAACTGATGGGTAAATAGATTAGCTGTCATTTGAGGTATGGTTAAAAGAGAAATCACCAACACAATGCCCACCATACGAAGACAGGCTACAATGGTTACGGCTATGAAAAACATCAGTGTATATTCCAATAAAGAAACCGGTATGCCTTGCGATTTGGCAAATTCCCTATCAAAGGCCACCGCAATGATGGGGCGTATAAAAAGTGAAAAAAACAGGATAAGTAGAACTGAGATAAAAGTAAGAAACCAAAGATCTGAAACTCCTATGGTTAAGATATTCCCAAAAAGATAGGTCGATAAGTCGGGGGTGAATCCTGGTGATAAATAGCTGAATATTATGCCAATGGCCATTCCAAATGTCCAGAACATAGCAATTGCAGAATCTTCACGGGTATGCTTCCCTCGGGTCATCCATTCTACTCCAAAGGCTGTTAGTATGGCAAATATCCCGGCTGATAAGATGGGAGAAATTCCCGTATATAAGCCCAATCCTATTCCACCAAAGGAGGCATGAGTAATTCCTCCACTAATAAACACTAAACGGCGTGTTACAATGTAGGTGCCAATGATGCCACAAGCGATACTAGCCAGAAGACTACCAATTAGTGCATATTGAAAGAAAGTGTAGTTAAATAATTCCATAATTGAGAAGATTAGTGTTGTACAGTTTTAGCCCTTCTTTCTCCTACAATTAAAAACACCTCATCCTTAATCTCTTCAGGAAGTTCTATGCCTCTATGTTGAAGACTTCTCACCCATCCGGCTACATCAGTATCGAGCATAGTGTAGAAGATATCTCTGAATTGATCTGCTTGTTCTGAAGTATATTCTTCCGCAGAAAACCCTTTAAATTGATCTAACTCTTCATCATCATAATATTCAATGCTTTGACTTACAGCTGCTATTAAACTCTCTTTTTCACAGATTTCATGTTGCCCACAACATTCAGCATCAATTTCAACCGCTTCAGGATAATCTTCTAATTCTCCTTTCTCAATCTTCTCTTGGATGTTTTTCTCCCTAAAGTAGCCTATGATAAAACTAACAATAGCTAATAGAACAATGGAAAGTAAAAGTATCTTCATAATTAATTTACAGCTCAATATAAAGCAAAGTTAAGGAATAAAACGTAAAAGCGACTATTCTTGTTCTGAAATTCTAAAGCCGGCACGGGTTAGATCTGCCCAAAAATTGGGGTATGATTTAGTCACTACTTCAGGATTTTCTATGATTAAATGAGGATGGTGTATGGATGCAGGAGCAAAAGCCATGGCCATTCTATGATCTTCATAAGTCTTGATTTGTGGTGAAGCGTGAGCTGGTATGCGTTTGCCGTCCCATATTAAAGTGTCGTTGTTTTTGCTAATCAAGGGGTATCCTAGTTTTTTCATCTCAACAATTAAAGCCTCTATCCGGTCGGTTTCTTTTATCTTTAAGCTTTGTAATCCTGTGAAATTAAAAGGAATTTGAAGTAAGCAGCAAACAACTACAAAGGTCTGAGCTAAATCGGGTATTTCTATGAAATCAACATGGAGTGATTGTACCTCGATTCGTTTTTTTGTTAGAGTAATTGAGTCTTCCAGATGTTCTGTATTTACACCTAGTTTTTTGAATATCTCTTTTCCCCGACTATCTCCTTGAAAGCTATTTTCATATAAGTTAGGGAGAATAACCTTGGCCTCAGGTGTTAAGGCGACTAAAGCATACCAGTAGGATGCCGCACTCCAGTCGTTCTCAATAGTATAGCTTGTTTCTTCATAAGGTTTAGGATAAACTCTTAATCTATTGACAGACTCCCATTGAACAGATGCTCCAAAATCTTGCATGATGTTTAAAGTGAGGTCTACGTAGGGCTTTGAAATCAGCTCCCCCTCAATTAGTAGTGTAAGCCCTTTCTCTAAATAGGGGGCAATCAATAATAAAGCCGAAATATATTGAGAACTGATACTCCCTTTAATCATAATTTCTCCACCTTGTAGAGGATGTCCGGTAATCTGTAAAGGAGGGAATCCCTCTTTTTTTGTGTATTCAATTTGTGCACCCAGCTGACGAAGAGCATCCACCAGAATTTGGATTGGCCGTTCTTGCATTCTTTTAGTCCCCGTAATGGTATATGTACCCTTCTGTATACTTAGATAAGCCGTAAGAAAACGCATGGCTGTTCCGGCAGCTAAAATATCTATCGTAGGTTCGTTCTGCAATAAAGCTTTAATCATTACCTGTGTGTCATCGCAATTCGACAGGTTTTGAATGGGTGCTTTTTGGGCCGCCAAGGCATTAATGATTAGCGTACGGTTACTAATACTTTTAGATGCAGGGAGATGGATGATTGTATTGATGTTGGATGGTGCCAATAAAGAGTATTTCATATCCTTTATGTCATTGATATTATTGAATCTATGATTTATTACAAAGATACGATAAAAGAAAAAAGAATGCTCTTTTGTTTTGTTGGAATTACATTGTAATCCTAATTCCTGTATTTATGAGGAGTCTATTATTTTCTTAAAAGTGATAAATAAGTTTGGAAGCATATTGTTGATGAAAAAAATCGTATTTTTATATTCTATAAAAGAAAAGTATTGAGGATTTTTCTATACTATATTGTAAGAAAAAGGATAATTGTTCTTATTCTAGTTATATGTAGTGATTTTTAGTTGAATATAGTTTGAATAAATCCCATGAATTAGGTATTGATTCTATGTTATTTAAGCTCTATCTTTGTAATTATAAATTAAGAAATAGTCATAATTACGTAGCCACATTTATTAGTTTAACGGGTTCTGCACTGTGATGCAGAACCCTTTTTTTTATTTTAAATTAGTCTGAATTACCCATTCTTTTAATTTGACCTTTTATGGGTTTGATTTCTATTTTGGAATATAAATAGAGGCATAATTTGTCGGTCTGGGACGGATGATCCATTTGACCCAGACCGATCGACCTTATAACCTAGACCGACTAACCCTCGGTCTGGGATCTAATGATTTCAATAAATTGTTTGGATGATTTTATTCTGACTTACATTGAAAGAATAGCTGAGCTGGTTATATTCTTTTTAATAAGAAAATCATCAAACACAATGTTTTAAAAACCGTTTTTTAATTGTAATTCAAATAGCAGTTAGAAAAGCATATAATAAAGATGTGATATACATTTGTTTTATTAGAATAAAATGCAATAAAACTCTTTTAGAAAACTCTGCTTTGGGAGAATTTTTATAAAACTAAGAGATATCTTGTGAAAATAGAATTAGTTAGAGTAATTTAATACAAAAAAGCAGACAGATGAAAACAACTATTTTATTTGCAGAATCGTATGGGCAAGCCGACGTATTAAACTTTCTTTCCCAAGATTTATCAACTTTAAATCAAGGAATGGCACGCATTAAAGTAAAAGCGGCAGGTGTCAATCCCATTGATGCTCGAAGAATGACTGGTGAATTTAAGCATGCGTCTCTACCTCAGGCATTTGGAACTGAATTTGCTGGAGTTATCGTAGAAGTTGGAGATAGTTCTAATAAATGGTCAGTAGGTGATGAAGTTTTAGGATCAGGAGGTGCATTTACTCACGCTACCATAATTGACGTACCTATTATAAATTTAGTAGCTCGTCCAAAAACAATAAAATGGGAAGTTGCAGGAACAATAGCAGGTGCAGCGCAAACACCAATGACTATATTAGAAGAAATAGGTAAAGTTGATTCCCTGCTTATCCATGGAGCTTCAGGAGGGGTTGGGTCAATTACAGTGCAATTGGCAAAAGAGCGAGGAATAGATGTTGTCGCCACAGCTTCTATTAAAAACCAAGATTATTTAAAGAGGTTAGGAGCAATTCCCATAGTCTATGGAGAAGGATTAGTTGAACGACTAAAAGAAGCTTACCCTATACCGTTTGACGCTTCTATTGATATGTCTGGTACAGAAGAAGCAGTTCAGGCTTCTTTACAATGTGTTAAGAAAGATGGGTTTATGGGTTCTATTGCGGGGAAAAAACTTTCTTCTCCGCGAATACAAGCAGTCTGGGTTAAAAGAAATCCTGAAAACTTAAAATATGTAGTTGATGGAATAGCTAAAGGAAAATTTAGTTGGGAAGTAGATGCTAATAATATTTATCCCTTTGAGAATGCTCCGGAAGCTTATGAAAATATTTTAAAAGGACACACAAGAGGAAAAAGTGTATTGTTGTTTGATGATTAAATATAAACAGCCAATTAAAATTATATATATTAGAGCAATTGAATTTAATTAGTAAAAAATTAGAATAATATGAAAACAAGTAGTCATCTCGAAAACACATTTTTAGCAGGACATCTTATAAGTGGCCCTTATGAAAGGTTATTTCTTACTCCGGAACAAGAAAAAGCTTATATGGAAAATTATCTCAAAAATTTAGATGGAGTAATAGAGTATGAGTTCCAACTAGAAGAGTATTTTAATTTGAAAGTAATTGGCTTGAAGTCAGTCTTAGGAAGTGTTTCTGTGGTGGTTATATCAGAAGAAGATCGTAAGAAATTACCTTATTATATTCAAGAAACTCGTACAATGTATATTGTAGACTCTATAGAAGAAGTATATAAAGAAGCTGAGAAGAGAGGTATTCCCATATTACAAAAGTATACAAAGAACATTATGGGAGCACAAGGACGTTTAGAATTTGGCCCGGGGTATATTGTTGAACTTACTGAAGCTACAAATAAAGAGTTGTTTTTTGCTGATCCTTCTGAATACGGGTATGAAGTTCAATAAAAAATGTTAACTCGATTTTAGTAATTAAAGACCTGAAAATTTGCCGTGTTTTGGAGGGTTTTGCAGCAAAATAGTGCAATAAATTACTTTTTTTAATGGCTTTTAGACTGAATAAAAAAGAAAAAGCACTGAATCAAGCCTTATAAGTGCCTTGATGTCAGTGCTTTTACAATTCGTCGGGGTGACAAGATTCGAACTTGCGACCCCACGCCCCCCAGACGTGTACTCTAAACCGGGCTGAGCTACACCCCGAATTGCGAATGCAAAATTAGGATTAATTTTGGAGAATTCAAATTATTAAAGACTATTTGTTTATTGCTTTTCTTACTCTTAAAAAAGAGTGTTATATGCCCATGGAGTCTCGGTAAAAATCAAAACTTTCAAAGATTTTTTCTTTGCTGGTGGTTTGATTTATCTCAATGCCTCCTATTTCTTTTAATAATGTAAAGTTGATAATTCCTCCTTTATTCTTTTTATCGTGTAGCATCAGTTCGTAAAGCGTTTCATAGTTTTCGCACGTAAAATAAAATCCGCCGTACTGTTGTTTGACGAAGTACACGAGTTCTTGGAGCTTATCTTGTGGAAAGTGAAGCAGAATGTAAGATAGATATAATTCGCAAATTAATCCCCATGCAACAGCATAACCATGGTAAACCCCTCTATTCTCTTTCAGAGCAAAGCTCTCAAAAGCGTGTCCTATGGTGTGTCCTAAATTCAATGCTTTACGGATTCCTCGCTCAAAAGGATCTTGTTCTACTATAGTCTCTTTTATTCGGATGGATTCACCAATTAACACTTGAAGTTTTTCATAGTCAATTTTTTCCAAATCAAAAGAGAGTAGACTGTTCCAATGCTCTTCAGTACTGATAAGTCCATGTTTTAGCATTTCTGCATAACCCGATAGCATATTGTTTTGATCTAATGTCTTTAAGAATTGCGTGCTGATCCATACCTTAGCCGGAGGATTAAAAACACCAATTTCATTTTTTAATCCCAAGAAATTAATGCCTGTTTTCCCACCCATGGAGGCGTCTACCATGGCCAATAAAGTCGTTGGAATGTTGTAATAAGTTATTCCTCGCTTAAAAGTAGAGGCTGCAAACCCGCCTAAATCGGTAACTACTCCACCTCCTAAATTGATCAATAAGGATTGTCGGCTTCCTCCTTTTTCGCTTAGAACTTTCCATACAGCAGAAAGTGTTTCTAAGTTTTTGTGGTTGTCGTTAGCCGGAATGGTTATGATTATGGTTTGATGAAATATTTTAACCTTTTCTAATATGGGCATACACACTTTCAATGTGTTTTCATCGGTTAAGATAAAAATTTCATCATAAGAAGCCTGTTGAAGGTTCTGGTATAAATCTTCAGCAATAGAGGAAGTTAAAATTGCTTTTTGTTGGTTCATCGGTTTATTTGTAATCAGTAGATTACAAATATAGTAAAGAAAATGAGAGAAGAATAAAGATTGTTTGCAGATGATAAAAAGAAAAGAGGAGGTAATTATAATCAGCTTGAAAAAAGTTATCTTTGTTATTCTATTTATTTATAATAAAGAAAATACCATGAAACCACTTTTCCCTCCTTTTTGCAGAACCTTAGGATTTCTTATTCTGGGGGTAACTTTGTTGGGCCCTTTCCTATTCTATTTTAGAGGTATTCTAACAGATAACAACCTCTTGCTTTATAAAGAAGGGTTTAAGTTGTTGGGGATGATTGGGGCTTTATTGATACTCTTTGCCTATACTACGGATGAAAATAAAAAAACACTTAAGATCAGGTCGAATGCAACGCAACAGGCCATGTTCCTTACTCTTTTTTTTCTTTTTGTAAAGATGGTTTATCGCTTGTTAAGACACGATGCTTTAAGTACGGAAGGGCCTTCTTTCTTAATATTCCTTATTTTTAATGTGATTTGCTTAGAGTTTGGTATAAAAAAGTCAAAGATTGAAAAATTATATAAAGATAAGTAGAATCGAATTAAACTTTTTGTTACTTAAAGAGTCTTATTAGAGTACGTATTAAATCAAAATAAGCAAGAAAAGTGATAAATCGTTTATTCTTATCTTTAATCTTGATCAATTGTTTCTTGGTTTCAACCTTTGGTCAACAAGTGGTAATCAAGGGCTCAGTCTTTGAAGATGAAACTAAAGAAGCTGTTGAACAAGCTACCATACAATTATTGTCGCTTCCTGATAGCGTATTTATAACGGGAATTGCCAGTGGCAAGGGAGGAGCTTTTGCATTGCCCAAAGTAAAACCGGGGAAATACCTGTTAAGAGCTTCTTTCATAGGTTTACATCCCAAAGAGATGAATGTAAACCTCTCCTCAAAAGATAGAGTAAAAGATGTGGGTAAAATTTATCTCCGCCCGGATGCCATTCTATTAGAAGAGGCCGTTATTGTTGCGGAAGCCCCTCAAGTAACTGTTGCAGGGGATACGTTGGTTTATAATTCATCTGCTTATCGATTACCCGAAGGGTCTATGTTAGAGGAGTTAGTAAAAAAACTTCCGGGAGCAGAGATTGATGAGGAAGGTAAGATTACCATTAATGGGCAGGAGATTAAGAAGATAATGGTAGATGGGAAAGAGTTTTTTGTGAACGACCCGGATATTGCCATGAAAAATTTACCTGTTAACATGGTTGAGAAAATTAGTGCCTATAGTAAACAGAGCGATATGGCACGTATTACAGGTATTGATGATGGTGAAGAGGAGGCTGTATTGGATATTTCCGTAAAGAAAGGTATGAATCAAGGTTGGTTTGGCAATATAGATGGTGGTTATGGAAATCACGATAGATATCTAGCGAAAGCAATGTTGAATCGATTTAAAGAAGGAGATCAATATACGGGATTGATTAATATCAACAATATCAATGATAGGGGTTTTGGTGGAGGTGCCCGATGGGGACGAGGATTCAGTGGAATGGAAGAGAAGCAGGATTATGGATTTAACTTTGGTGTGGTAAGAGAAAAATATGAGATAGGAGGTAATGTGTGGTATAATGATAGCGAAAGGGATAATCAAAGTCAAAGTACTTCAGAGACTTTCCTACAAGATCGTTCATCCTTCTCAAAGGGCTCAAATATGAGTCTAAATAAGAATAAGAATTTTAATGCTAGCTTAATGCTAGAATGGAAGCCGGATACGTTGACTAATATTCTTTTCCGCCCCTCTTTTTCCTATGGAAAAGGGAATAGCCGTAGCGAAGGATTTTCATATACCGGAGATGTGGATGATTTCGAGGATTGGGAAGGTATGATTGAAAGAGGAGAGGCAATCAATACCAATCAGTCGCTTTCAGCTGGTAAAAATAAATCCATCTCTGCTAACGGAAGCCTTATTGCAAATAGAAAACTAAACGATATGGGGCGTAATTTGACTTTTAGGGCAGATTATGGTTATGGTAACAGTGACTCAGATCAAAGCTATTATTCTTTAATTGAATATTTCAAAAAGCAAGATCAGAATAATGAAAGAGATCAGTTTATTACGAATGATAATACAAACTATAACTATCGTTTGCAGGTGGCCTATAGTGAGCCTATTTTTACTAATCGTTTTTTGCAGTTCTCTTATAGTTATCAGCAAAGGTACCAAGAGTCGGATAGAAGAACTTATAATGTTTTAGGGATAGAACCCGGAGCTGATTTAGAGCCGCTATTAGAAAAAGACTTGAGTAAATATGCCGAGAATAAATACGATAATCATAGTGCCGGAATATCTTTACGTACAATACGTGAAAAGTACCAGTATAATGTGGGGGTTGAAGTACAACCTCAGCGTAATAGAATGACTTATGAGCAGGGAATTCATCTGGTAGATACTTCACGTTCTGTGGTGAATTATACCCCTACTTTTGATTTTAGATATCGTTTTCATAAACAGAGTGAATTACGCATCAATTATAGAGGTTGGTCTTCTCAACCCAGTATGACCGATTTGTTGCCTATTCGTGATGAAACTGACCCATTAAATATTCGTGAAGGAAATCCGGGATTGAAACCGTCGTTTACCAATAATTTCAGTTTGTTTTATAACACCTATTTAGTGGAAAAACAGATGGGACTCATGGCTCGGCTTTTCTTTTCAAACACATTGAATAGTGTCAGTAGTAAGGTAATTTACGATCCTGAAACGGGAGGGCGCACAACAACTCCGGTAAATATCAATGGAAACTGGAATATTAGAGGGTTCTTCACTTTTAATGCTCCCTTAAAGAACCGAAAATTCAACATTGCTACTCACACCAATGCGAGGTATAGTAATATGGTTGGATTTACTTCTACAGGTGCTGATCAAGATGCTGAAAAAAACACAACAAAGAATGTAAGTTTAAATGAAAGATTAAGAGGGTCTTATAGAAATGATAAATTTGAAGTTGGACTTAATGCAGGTATAAGATACAGTATTTCCCGAAACTCTTTAACCAAGCAATCGAACAGAGAAACCTTTAATTATACTTTCGGATCTAATACAGAAATCATATTCCCTTGGGATATTACCCTTTCCATGGATGCTTCCTATGAGATAAAAAAAGGGTATAGTGAGGGAATGAATGAGAATGAGTTTATCTGGAATGCACAGATAACCAAAGATTTGTTCAAGCAAAAACAAGCCTCTTTATCGTTCCAGATATTTGATATCTTAAAACAACAATCGAACATTAGACGTTCACTAACTGCCAGTATGCGTCAAGATACGGAGACAAATGCCATCAACAGTTACTTTATGGTTCATTTCATCTATCGATTAAACACCTTTGGTAAAGGTGGAGGAGGTGAAATGAGAGGTCAAGGTCATCGTTCAGGGAGAAGAGGAGGTCCCGGATTGCGTCATTATTAAGTGTTATGTGTCTCATCAAAAGCTTTCAATAACTAATTACATAGAGTCTTTCTTTTTGCTTTTATTCGCTTTACTGCCTCGTATGACTTGAAAAGTCACATATTTTTAATAGATTTGTTTAATATCATTAGTTAAACAAATACAGAGAAATCAATGATTGAATGGGGTCTTCTTGCTACTAAAATAGCCTCAATTGCATTTAACCTAATTTATTTTGGGTTAATCGTTACTACCATCATAATCGTTGTGTTAGACAACCGTAATCCTCTAAAAACCATTGCTTGGGTTCTAGTATTGATGTTTTTGCCGGTAGTAGGATTGGTTTTTTATTTTTTCTTTGGACGGAATGAGCGCAAAGAACGTATCATTGGGGAAAAAAGCTACAACAAACTGATGAATAAATCATTAGCAAAGTATCAATCTCAATGTGATTATGAATATCCTCCCAAATATGAGGCTCTGATTCGGTTCTGTAAATTAACAAACCAGGCTTTCCCGTTTGATTCTAATCGGGTAGAAATTTATACAAATGGGTACGATAAGATTCACTCATTAATTCGTGAACTTTATAAGGCAAAGAAGCACATCCATCTTCAGTATTATATTTTCATAGATGATTCGGTGGGGCGTTTAATTCGAGATGTATTAATTGATAAATCCAAAGAAGGGGTAGAGGTTCGGGTTATTTATGATGATGTTGGAAGTTGGGGAACATCAGGTGATTTTTACAATGAAATGCGTGATGCAGGAATTGAAGTAAGAAGTTTCTTGAAAGTTCGATTTCCTCCTTTTACAAGTAAAGTGAATTATCGAAATCATCGTAAAATAGTAGTGATTGATGGATGCGTTGGTTTTATTGGTGGAATGAATATTGCCGAACGGTATGTGAAAGGAGTATCTTGGGGGATTTGGAGAGATACACACATTTTAATTGAGGGCAATGCTGTTTATGGTTTACAAACCACCTTTTTATTGGATTGGGCTTTTGTTGATCAAACTTTGATTACTGATGAAAAATATTTCCCTACCATAAACATAGAAGAGAATTGTTTAATACAAATTGTTTCAACCAATCCGGTTAATCCTTGGAAAGATATTATGCAGGGTATGGTACAGGCTATTTTGCTGGCTTGTAAATACGTTTACATCCAAACTCCTTATTTTCTACCTACAGAACCCATTGCCAATGCTTTGCAAACAGCTGCTCTTTCCGGTGTGGATGTTCGCCTAATGCTTCCCGAACGATCTGATGCAAGAATAGTGCATTGGGGATCACGTTCTTATATTGAAGAGATGTTAAGAGCAGGGGTTAAAGTTTATTTCTATCAAAAAGGTTTTTTACATGCAAAGATGATTGTGTCCGATGATTTGTTTAGTACAGTGGGCACTACAAACATTGATTTTAGAAGCTTTGAGCATAATTTTGAAGTAAATAGCTTCATTTATGATAGCGAGTTATGTGAAAAATTAAAAGGAATTTTTATTCTAGATCAACACGATAGTAAACAGATTTTCTTAAAAAACTGGCAGCAGCGTTCTCTTCGTGTGCGCATAATTGAATCCGTTGTACGTCTGTTCTCTCCTTTATTGTAAGCTTTCTGAAGTCATCTTGGGGCTAAAAAAGGAGAAGTTGACACTTCCATAGGTGCGTTTTTCTTTGAAGTGTGGATGCGTTTCGAATTTATTTTCTTTTCCATGCTCAAGGACAAATATACCTTCAGGCTTTAACAATTGCTGCTCGAAAATTAAATCCGGAATAGTGTTTAAACCTTTTAGATCATAGGGTGGATCAGCAAAGATAAAGTCAAACTTCTCGTGTGTGCGTTTAATAAACTGAAGGGCATCTCCTTTGATGACAATGCTCTTTGGGGTACCCAACTCTCGCATGACTTTTTGAATAAAGCCATAGTGCGCTTTTTCATTTTCAACGCTAATCACCAAGTCACATCCTCTTGAAATTAATTCAGCACTGATGCTACCTGTTCCGGCGAATAAGTCAAGTGCTATTATACCGGATGTAAAATCAATGCGGTTCATTAGGATATTGAATAGATTTTCTTTAGCAAAATCGGTAGTCGGCCTTGCTTTAAATGTCTTAGGTATTTGAAAGCGCCTTCTTTTAAAATCTCCTCCGGTAATTCTCATTTTTTTATTCTATTTTTAATTCAACAGGTATGGTAAGTGGAATGCATCTTATGTTTTTTATATATTTGGCTAACTCAGGAATAATGGTTTTTACCTCTGCCGAATTGTTTAGAAAAAGAAATTCATCTTGCAGCTGATTAAAGTTTAATTGTTTCCATAAGTATAAGGAGTAATATAGAATATCAGAAACAGATTGTACAGTAAATGTATTGATGCTTAATAGATTTCCTTCATGAAAGGAAAACAGATCAATTTTTTCCGTTTGTAGGTCTAGAAACATCTGTTTCTTTTTACTGCTCTTATTTTCAGAGCCTAATCTTTCAATTAATAAGCTAGTTTGTGATTGAATGGAAAGCTCTTTGTCCCATTCTTTGAGAAATTTGAATGCACTCTTATCAAAGGCATAAAGAACAACGATATTATTTTTTTTTACAATATCGTATAGAATGATTTCATTCTCTTTTTTTATGTGACTATGATAAAATAGTGTTTCTTTTTGTTCATCTTCAAAAAGTTCCAGAGGTAAAAGCAGATAACGCATTCCGATGAACACTACTCTTTTATGTAGAAAAGGTTTAGATAAAAACTCAAGTTCATTAAATACTCTTTTCATGTTAGCCGTAAGAGATAAAGATGAATCTGTAGCTATTTCTTCAGAGTAGTATTTGGCTATCGTATCATGGATGGAAAAAGAAAATCCATCCGCCTTTAGACGGATGGATAATATGTATTGTTCCGACTTACTAAAATCAAATTGATTTATAGCTCTTTTTATATCGGACATATGTTTATTAAAATAAGGTTAAAGTTTTACTCCCAGTTTCCTGCGTTATTATTAGGTGTCTCTAAATCCCCAAATTTAAGACCGGGATAACGGTTCATTTTGGTTTGTTTATCCACTAAGTTAGTTAGCTCTTGTTTATCCAAGTCTCCCAAATAGGTTTGATATGGAATTCTAACTTCTAATAAATAAAGAGGGGCACCAGATTCAGTGGCTGTAATTACAGTATCCATTTCGAATACGGCACCATTACCATAAGGAACAAAGCGAAGAGAATCAGCATTATAGTTTTTAGAGAAAATGGTGTCTTTAACGGGAACCCAAATGGTGTCACGAGAGAAATTTTCAAGACCTAATTTTTTTGCTTCAGTCCAATTATCTGTTTTTCTGGCTTTTTCGATGATCGCAACAGCTTTTTTCTCTGTTAATCCGGATTCTAATTGTTCATCAGACAATACACCTTCTTTTGCTACGATAGGTAGTTTTTCATTTTTAACGAAGTTGATAAGGCTATCAAAACTTGTTGTGTACTGTTGTTTATTTAAAATCCTGAATTCTTGCTGAGCTTTTCTGATATCCATTAAGCGAGCAATAATTGCCTTTTCTCTGTGATTTTTGCTTTTCTCAAAGTTTATTGGTCCCATGATACTGGAATAGCATATATATACCAGCACTATAATGGCGATACCTAATAAAACATTCCATACGGTTTTCATGATAATATTATGTTTTTTTAGTTTATATTCGTCACACAAAAATAGAATAAATTAATCTATTTATCTATACTAATTTAGAGATTTTTTTTGTCAATTATGTTATATAAATATATAATCCATAAAATTAAAGAAAATTTTCCCTTTGAGCCAACAAAAGACCAATTTAATGTTATTGAATTAGTCTCTAGATTTATTTTATCTAAAGAAACAAATGAAATTCTGTTGATTAAAGGATATGCCGGTACGGGAAAGACCTCTTTAATTGCTACTATAATAAAAGTATTGCAGGAATTAAAACAGCAGACGGTTTTATTGGCACCAACCGGGAGGGCTGCTAAAGTTTTTTCTTATTATGCCAAACATTCGGCTTTTACCATTCATAAAGAAATTTATCGTCAAAAAATACAAACAAATTTCCAGACTGATTTTTCTTTAGATAAGAATTTGAGAAAACAAACTCTTTTCTTCGTGGATGAAGCCTCAATGATATCGAATCAGCGTTTTTCCGACTCATTATTTGGATCTCAACGATTGTTAGATGATTTAATTACTTATGTATATTCATCAGATTGTCGTTTGATTCTGTTAGGGGATACCGCTCAATTACCTCCGGTGGGAGAGGTGTTGAGTCCTGCTTTAGATAAAGATTATTTGGCATCGTATGGTTTAACTGTTCATGAATATTCCTTGACTGAAGTAGTGAGGCAGGTTAAGGATTCTGGAATATTAGTGAATGCAACGGCTATTCGTAATCAAATACAGACTGAAGATTTTCTTTCATTACCCCAATTGCATATTGATCGGTTTAAAGATATAGAGTGTATTTCGGGTGGACAATTAATTGATCGGTTGAGTTTTGATTATCAAAGAGACGGAATGGATGAAACCATAGTGATTTGTCGCTCCAATAAAAGAGCAAACTTATACAATCAGGGGATTCGAAATACCATATTATATAGGGAGGATGAATTAAATGTTGGAGATATGCTTATGGTTGTTAAAAACAACTACTATTGGACTGAAAAGCTAAAGAATTTTGATTTCATTGCTAATGGTGAAATAGTGAAAGTAAATCGCATCTATAAAGTGTATGAACTTTATGGATTTCGATTTGCTGATGTCTTGTTATCTTTTCCTGACTATGATGACTTAGAATTGGATGTTAAAGTCATAATGAATACCTTGCATTCTGAAGCTCCTGCATTGTCTTTGGCTGATCAAGAAAGATTGTTTGAGCTAGCTTCTGAAGATTATGCGCATTTATCACGAAAGAGAGAACGTATTGAGCAAATAAGAAAAGATGAACATTTTAATGCTCTCCAAGTTAAGTTTTCTTATGCCATAACTTGTCATAAAGCCCAAGGTGGGCAATGGTCCAATGTTTTTATAGATCAAGGTTATATGACAGATGATTATGTGAACTCAGATTATTTTAGATGGCTATACACTGCCGTGACTCGTGCAACACAGAAGTTGTATTTGGTAAATTTCCCCAAACAACAAGTTGGAGAAATTCCTTACGACATGTTCTAATGAAAAAGGGAGAAGAAATTTGTAATCGTTTCTTCTCCCTTTTTCATTATATGGAATCTCTTTGTATTTACTTATGCTAAATTAGCTAATTCCAAGACTTTATCTAAAGCTTGAGTTAGCCCTTCTATCTTTTTACCTCCGGCAGTGGCATAATGAGGTTGGCCTCCCCCACCACCTTGAATTAGTTTTGCTGCTTCTCGTGTAATTTTCCCTGCATTTAAGCCTTCTTCTACTAAGTTATCACTAATCATAATCGTAAGGCCGGCTTTAGCATTATAATCACTTATCGCAACAAAAAACAGATTTTCAGTAATTTCACCTCTTAATTGAAAGGCTATGTCTTTTATTTGATCTGCAGGTAGAGGTGTGGTTAGCGTCATTAATTGAATGCCATTGATGTTTTTGCTATTCTTTATGAGACGTTGTTTTATTTCAGCCTTTTTTTCTTTCATATATTGCTCAATATCTTTTTGAAGCTCCTCATGACTTTCAATGTATTTTTTTATTACACCAGTCAAATCCGGGGTATTGTTAAATAGTGAGCGAATATCATTTATCGTATCTTCTACCGTATATATCATCTCTTCAACCTTTTCTCCAGTGATGGCTTCTATTCTTCGAACACCTGCAGCGATTGAGCTTTCTGAGATGATCTTAAAGATTCCTATATGCCCTGTGTTTGGTATATGGGTACCTCCACAGAATTCTATCGATGAACCAAATTGAACAACTCTAACCTCTTCGCCATACTTCTCTCCAAAAAGAGCTATGGCACCCATTTCTTTAGCTTCCTTAATGGGAATATTTCTATACTCTGTAAGAGGTATGTTTTCCCGGATTCTTTTGTTAATCAATTTTTCAACTTTTCTGATTTCTTCATCTGTCATTTTTTGGAAATGAGAAAAATCAAAACGAATGTATTCCGGTGTAACTAAAGAACCCTTTTGTTCTACGTGTGTTCCTAAAACTTCACGTAATGCTTGATCTAACAGGTGGGTTGCAGTGTGATTTACTGCTGTGGTTTTTCTTTTCTGAACATCTATCACTGCTCTAAAAGTGGCAGAAACATCTTTAGGTAGCTGTCTTGTTAAATGTATGGTCAGATTATTCTCGTTTAAGGTATCTATGATGTCAACCGTTTCGGCAGCGCTGATTAGTTTTCCGGTGTCTCCAACTTGTCCACCACTTTCTGCATAAAAAGGTGTTTTGTTCAGTACAATTTGGTATAAACGTTCTTTTTTTCGTTTAACCTCTCTATATCTTAATATGGATACCTCATATTCCATATAATCATAACCCACAAACTGGGAAGTCCCTTCTTGAAGCACAACCCAATCTCCGGTTTCAATGGTTGCAGCATTACGAGCTCGTTCTCTTTGTTTGGCCATTTCATTTTCGAACTCTTTTAAATCAACTGTTTTTCCTTTCTCTTTTAGGATGAGTTCAGTTAAATCAAGAGGGAAACCAAAAGTATCATATAATGTAAAAGCCGCTTTTCCACTAATTACTTTTCTGTTTTCCTTATCTGCCTCTTGAATTGTTTTATCTAACAGATGAATGCCTGTTTCCAGTGTATGCAGAAAAGCATCTTCTTCTTCTTTAATCACTTTCTCTATTAAAACTTCTTGTGACTTAAGTTCCGGATAGGCATCTCCCATACTTTCTATCAGGACCGGAACAAGCTTATAAATAAAGGCCTGTTTTTGATCCAGAAAAGTATAGCCATAGCGTACGGCTCTTCGTAGAATACGGCGAATTACATACCCCGCTTTTGCATTAGATGGTAACTGTCCGTCAGTAATGGAAAATGCGATGGTTCGGATATGATCAGAAATTACACGCATGGCAATATCTACTTTTTCATCCTTTCCATAAGAGCGTTTGGTTAATTCACTAATCTTCCTTATTAAGGGTTGAAACACATCCGTATCGTAGTTTGATATTTTACCTTGTAATACTGCACATAGCCTTTCAAAGCCCATGCCTGTATCAATTACTTTGTTGGGTAAAGGTTCTAATGAACCATCTGCCTTACGGTTATATTGCATGAAAACCAGATTCCATATCTCAATGACGTGTGGATGATCTTTATTTACAAGCTGAGCTCCGTTTATCTTTTTGCGTTCTTCGTCCGATCTTAAGTCAATATGGATTTCCGAACAAGGACCGCAAGGACCGGTGTCGCCCATTTCCCAGAAGTTATCGGCCTTATTTCCATCGATAATTTGTTCTTCCGGAAGAAATTGTTTCCAAAGTGATAAAGCTTCATTATCTTTTTCTAATTTTTCTTCAGGACTTCCTTCAAAAACAGTGGCATATAATCTGTCGGTATCCAATTTAAGGACCTCTACTAAATATTCCCAAGCCCAATTAATGGCATCTTCTTTGAAATAATCTCCAAAAGACCAGTTGCCTAGCATTTCGAACATGGTGTGGTGATAGGTGTCATGCCCCACCTCTTCCAAGTCATTGTGTTTGCCGCTAACACGTAAACATTTTTGAGAGTTGGCTACTCTTTTATATTTTGCCTCCTTGTTTCCTAATATGATATCCTTAAACTGATTCATACCTGCATTAGTAAACATCAGTGTAGGATCATCTTTTATTACCATTGGAGCTGATGGTACAATTTTATGTCCTTTTGCTTCAAAAAAGCTTTTAAATGATTCTCTGATTTCTTTTGCACTTAGCATACTTCTATATATCTATACATGAGGTTAATATTCTTAAAAAGAATATGCAAAGATAGCTTGTTTTATTATTTTTGTTCTCATAAATAAAGGACTTTAATTCATTATGCGCAAAGTTTACTATGTCTATAACCCCCAAACACAAACTTACGATCGTATTTATCCTACGATAAGACAGCGGATTAGGAGTATATTACGGCGTTTTTTTGTGGGCACAGGAGTGGGAATGGCTGCTTTCATTGTGTTCTTATTGGTTTTTGGCTCACCTTCTGAGAAAGAGTTGAGAAAAGCAAATAGTCAGCTTGTGGCTCAATATAATGTGCTATCGCATCGACTGGATGAGGCTTTGGCCGTAATGAACGACATTCAGTTGCGTGATGATAATCTCTATCGAGTCATTATGCAAACAGATCCTGTTGATGCTGCCATCCGTCAGGCCGGATATGGTGGTACCAATCGTTATGAGGCTTTAATGAATTTACCCAATGCAGAATTGGTGGTTCAAACGGCACAGAAGTTAGACCGGTTAGACCGTAAACTTTACATCCAATCCAAATCGTTTGATGATGTGGTTGAGCTTTGTAAAAATGATGAAGAAAGACTTCAATGTGTTCCGGCTATCCAACCTATATCCAACAAAGACTTAAAGCGGACAGCATCGGGTTATGGAACGCGTATTGATCCTATTTATGGAACAACCAAGTTTCACTCCGGAATGGATTTTTCGGCAAGCCCGGGCACAGATATTTATGCTACTGGAAATGGGGTGGTTGAAAAAGCGGGTTGGGAAACGGGTTATGGTAATACCATAGTCATCAATCATGGTTTTGGCTATAAAACTTTATATGCTCACCTAAAGGAGATTAAAGTCAAACGGGGAGCTAAAGTCATAAGGGGAGAAGTAATAGGTGGAGTAGGTTCAACAGGAAAAAGTACAGGCCCCCACTTACATTATGAAGTGCATTTAAAAGGAAAAGTGGTTAATCCTGTAAATTATTATTTTATGGATTTAAGTGCTGAAGATTATGATCGAATGATTCAGATTGCAGCAAATCATGGTAAGGTTTATGACTAATTTATTGTATAAAACAAAAAAAATAATCCATGCGAAATAAGTCTTCCAAAAAGTTGAAATTATTTTATTCCATTAATGAGGTGGCTCAAATGTTTAATTTAAATGAATCTACACTTCGTTACTGGGAGAAAGAGTTTAAGGAGTTGCAACCCCAAAAAGGAAGAGGAGGAACCCGACAATATCGGGAAAAAGACATTGAATTGATTCGTTTAATCCATTATTTATTACGTAAAAAGGGAATGACAATAGACGGAGCAAAACAACAGTTGGAGTATAAAAAAGATCCAACTACTCGTCAAGTAGAAGTTATTCAGCGTTTGAATCAGGTTAGGTCGGAATTAAAAGGGATTCTTGATGCACTCGATCAAGATCTTGAGAATTGAATAAGATTATGATTCTATCCGGTTTACTATTTTTATATCTTTAATTTTCCGTAAATCAGTGCTGATCTTTTTTACATCATCCACATCGTGAACATAGAGTTGTATTTTGCCTTCAAAAATACCATCGTCTGTTTCAAACTCAATTCTACGAATGTTTGCATTTATTTCATCAGATATCACTTTGGTTATTTTATTCAGCATTCCCACACTATCAATGCCTTTAATGTATAAGTTGACTAAGAAAAATAGTTCTTTGTGTGTGTCCCATTCGGTAGCTATAATCCGATTGCCATAGCTGCTTTTAAGTTTAATGCCTACCGGACATTGGCGTTTATGAATAATAATGTTGTTTTCTTCATCTATGTAGCCAAACACGTCATCTCCCGGAATGGGTTGACAACAGGTTGCTATTTTATAATTGTTCCTTAAAGACTCTTCTGTAAGTTTAATAACTTTTTTGGGATCTATGACTTGTATCTCCTTTTTTTCCTTTTCTTTTTCCTTCTCCTTCTTTTCTTCTTTGTTGCCAAAAGAAAAAGTGAGATACCTCTTCATCCAATTTGGGTTTTGTTTTCCTTTTAAGAGGTTTATTTGCGCATCTCCTAAAACGATGAGCTTTTTCCCCAATGCTGAAAGAAGACTATCCTTGTCTTTTACTTTATAGAAACTGATTAATTTGTCAGTGTTAGTTGAGTTACTTTCAAAGCCGGTTTCTTTTAAGAAGTTGTGTAATATTTTTTCTCCTTTTTGTTGGTTCTTTTTCTCTTGTTTTCGTAAAAAAGAAGTTATAGCTGTTCTTGCACGAGCTGTGGTAATGTAGTTCAGCCATTCGGGTTCTACGCGCTGTGTTTTAGAAGTTAAAATTTCTACTTGGTCACCACTTTGTAAAACATGGCTTAAAGGTACCAGCTTGTGGTTTACTTTTGCTCCAATGCAGTGATAGCCAATATCTGTATGTAGCGAAAAAGCAAAATCCAGTGCAGTAGAATTTTGCGGCATGGTTTTTATTTCTCCTTTAGGAGTAAAAACGAAAATTTCAGAGGCAAAAAGATTTAATTTAATGGTGTCAAGAAAATCTATTGCATCAGGTTGAGGATCATCCAGAATTTCTTTAATGGTAGTAAGCCATTTTTCCAGTTCACCCTCATCTTCACCCCCTCCGCCTTCTTTATATTTCCAATGGGCTGCAAATCCTTGTTCGGCAATATCATTCATTCGTTTGCTGCGTATTTGAACTTCCACCCATTGTCCATTGTTTGCCATCAGTGTAACGTGTAGGGCTTGATATCCATTTGCTTTAGGATGGCTAACCCAATCTCTGATGCGATCCGGATGAGGTTTATAAATTTTGGAGATGGTTACATAGATATCAAAGCAGTCATTAAGTTCTTCTTCTAAACTCCTGGGTTCAAAAATAATGCGGACAGCAAGAATATCATAAATTTCCTCAAAGGTAATGTGTTTTGTTTGAATTTTTTTCCAAATGGAATAGACTGATTTAATACGAGCGATGATTTCATACTCTAATCCCATTTTATCGAGACTTTTACGAATCGGAGCCGTAAAGGTCTTGAATATCTCCTTGCGTTCAGTAGCTGTATCATCTAGCTTTTTCTGGATAGATGCGTATTCTTCAGGATGTTCGTATTTAAAACTCAGGTTCTCCAGCTCTGTTTTTATTTTGTATAACCCCAGTCTATTAGCTAAAGGGGCATAGATGTAAAGAGTTTCTCCTGCAATTTTATATTGTTTGCTTGGTAGAAGAGCACCTAAAGTACGCATATTATGGAGTCGGTCTGCAATTTTGATGAGAATGACTCGAATGTCGTTAGACATTGTAAGCAGTAGTTTTTTGAAGTTCTCTGCTTGTGCAGATGCGTGTTCTCCAAAAATCCCACCGGATATTTTGGTTAGTCCATCCACAATGAGTGCAATCTTCGATCCAAAGATGTTCTCAAGATCTTCAACCGTATAATCAGTGTCTTCCACTACATCGTGTAATAAAGCAGCACTTATTGAGGTTGATCCCAGCCCAATTTCATTGCATACAATTTTGGCCACTTCAATGGGGTGCATAATATAAGGTTCGCCCGACCTTCTTTTTACCCCTTTGTGTGCTTGATTTGCGAAGTTAAAGGCTTTAGTTATAATTTCAACCCGCTTTCTGTGATTTGTAGCTAAGTAGTCATTGATTAGCTCTTGAAAAGCCTCGTTGACTTTTTTTTCCTCTTCGCTTAATTCTTTAT
>CAZFXK010000001.1:87965-122072 GCA_964522975.1 uncultured Bacteroides sp.
GCAGCTTTTACTTTGGGGGTTACTGCTACCTGAGTTCTGCGATGGAATAATTCATCAGATCTGTGATTGTAAATAGTATCTTGTTGTTCAATAAAGCTACTAACTTGATCTAGAGGAAGTCTTAACGTGTAAGGTTTTATGTCTCCCGGAATGACTTCCGTATTGTATTGAGGATTGAGGCTTTTCAGCTCTTCTATACTAGTACCACAAAGTTCTTCAATTTGTTTAAAATGAAGATTTTGATTCACTTGAATGGTGTCCGTATTCTCCGGAATGTTTGTTTCCATAGCACAGATGTTATGGTCGCAATAGTAATTCATTACATAATTCGCAGCTATGAAAGCGGGAACATATCCTTGAGTTTCTTTGGGCAGATAAGAATAAATTTTCCAATAATCAGTTTCTCCTCCTGCTCGTCGGATGGCCTTGTTTACATTTCCGGGGCCACAGTTATAAGCGGCAATGGCAAGGTTCCAATCTTTATAAATTTCATACAGATCTTTGAGATATCTGGCAGCGGCCCAAGTGGATTTCACCGGATCCTTCCTTTCGTCAATTAAACTGTTTGTTTCCAATCCATACAATTTGCTTGTATTAATCATAAATTGCCACAAGCCGGAAGCGCCTGCCCTAGAGACAGCCTTTGGGTTGAGAGCAGATTCAATGATGGGAAGATACTTTAGTTCTAAAGGTAGATTATAGGAGTCTAAAGCAGTTTCAAAAATAGGAATGTAGAAATTGCAGACACTTAGCATATAAGAAACTTGAGTTCTTAGACGCTCTGTGTACAAGTCAATGAATTTGCGGACAATTGGGTTATAGGGCATTTCAATGATTGCCGGAATTCGTTGAAGTCTGTCAATAAGAGTAGAATCGCTGAATTGAGGGTTAGACGGAGCCGTTTTACAATTTTTGTTGATATCTATGTAGGTTTTAACATGCCAATCATTTAAGAGGCTGTCTATGGGATAAGTCATACCTTCAGGTAATGCTATTGTTTCTCGTTTAGTGTCACCGTTAGTGCTTATTTCAACTTCTACTGTTTGAGCTTTCATCTGGAATGAAAGAAACAGAAGTACAAATAATATAATGTTATGGTAAAAATTGTTGGTCTTCATCGTGTTGTATCCTTAAAAAGTAAAGCTACATTGCAAACCTACCGATTTATTGGAGGTACGCAGTAAGTTCTGTTCATTATTCATAATAGCGGGCTCTATACGCATGCTTAAATCAGGAGTAATGTCAAAGTTTGATAATTCCGCATCAACGTATGCATCAATGACTGACAATATATAAACCCCAATAAAAGCAAATATACTAAGATCTCTGTATCTGCGAAATCTATCTTTTCTGTTTTTTAGAACAGATTCCAGTTGGCTTTTAGAATAACCATGGTTGGGAGGAAGTAGATCCTCATAACTATTTTTGTTTGGGTCGCCACTCATTAAATCACGGTAAGCTTTAGAATAGTCTTTATACATATTGCTATTCCAGCTTAAAGCATAGGCACAACCTGCAAATCCTCCATAGAAAATTGGCAGTTTCCAATACTTACGATTATAGATTTGTCCTCCTCCTGGAAAAATGATTGCAAGCCAAGTGGCTCTGGTAGGATTAGGTATCCATTGTTGTTTAGGCATTTCTGGCTGATGAATGGTGTCAGGGAGTTGTGCCATAATAGGTGTGTCTATGTTTTCCTGAATTATGCTATCCGGAATAATGGTGTCGTTAGTGGTACTATCTACTAAAACAGAATCTTCCATCAGCTTATAAGCTTCTTCTACTAACTTTGTTGAAAACTCAGTGTTACTCCCAATAGAATCATTAATACTTGTTTGAGCCCAAGTATTGGAAGAGTATATTTGTAGGGTTTGAAGTATACCCAGAGATATAAAAAAAATCCAAAAATTAAATTTTCCTTTCGTAGTCTTCATCTATTTTTTTAGTGAATCGAAGATTTCCATTATGCGTTCAAGCTCCTCTTCATTTTGAAATGAAATACTAATTTTTCCTTTTCCTTTAGTTGAGCAAGATACTTGAACTTTTGTATTAAAGAAGTCAGAGAGATGCTTTTTTAATAAGTTATACTCTTCTTTTGTTTTTTTTGTTTTCTCTTCCGGTTTTTCCGTCACCTCGTTTGCTGCGTTGAGCTCTTTGACTAATGTTTCCACTTTACGTACAGAATAGCCGTGTTTCAAGATTTCTTTTAAAACTTGAACTTGTTGTTTGGGTTCTTTTAAGGTAAGTAAGGCACGAGCATGGCCCATATCAATTTTCCTGTTTTGAAGAGCCATTTGGATTGGAGCCGGTAATTTCAATAAACGCAGATAATTTGCTATGGTTGCTCTGTTTTTGCCAATTCGTTCGCTCAAGCGTTCTTGAGTTAAATTATATTCATCAATCAAATGTTGGTAGGCAAGTGCAATTTCAACAGCATTCAAATCTTCTCTTTGAATATTTTCAATCAAAGCCATTTCCATCATATTTTCATCGTCTGCCGTGCGGATATATGCAGGGATGGATTTTAATCCGGCTTTTTGTGATGCTCTATATCTTCGTTCACCTGCAATAATTTGATATTCATCATCCGATATTTTACGCAAGGTTATGGGCTGAATGATACCTATCTCGGTAATGGATATGGCCAATTCATTGAGAGATTCCTCATCAAACTCTCTTCGAGGTTGATTCGGGTTAATGGCTATTTTTGATAATTCTATTTCATTAATAGAAGAAGAACCTTCTGTTTGAATATTATCTATTGATAATAAAGCATCTAACCCACGTCCTAATGTGTTTCTTCTTTTTGCCATTATTTTATTTGTCTTAATTCTTCTTTAATAGCTCTTTTGCAAGTGCCAGGTGGTTTTTTGCCCCGGTAGATTCTGCATCATATAAAATGGCCGGTAATCCATAGCTTGGGGCTTCACTTAGTTTTACATTTCGTTGAATGACGGTTTTAAACACCAGTTCCTGGAAATGTTTCTTTACTTCATCATAAATTTGGTTAGCTTGGCGCAATCTGGAATCAAACATGGTCAATAAAAATCCTTCTATTTCTAAAGCCGGATTTAATCTTGATTTTATAATCTTTATGGTATTAAGTAATTTGCTTATCCCTTCTAAGGCAAAATATTCTGCTTGAACGGGGATAATCACTGAGTCTGCTGCCGTTAGTGAGTTTACGGTAATTAAACCTAATGAGGGTGAACAGTCTATTAAAATAAAGTCATATTCTTCTTTTAAAGGAGATAATACCTTTTTTAGAATGGTTTCCCTATTGGGTAGATTAAGCATTTCAATTTCAGCTCCCACCAAGTTAATATGAGAAGAAATTACATCTAATGTTGCAATTTCAGTCTTATGGATAGCCTTATACACATCTACCTGATCTATGATACATTCATAAATGGTATATTCAGCTTCTGTTATGTTTACTCCAAGTCCGGATGAGGCATTTGCTTGAGGGTCTGCATCAACAACCAATACTCGTTTTTCAAGTGTAGCAAGTGATGCAGCCAAATTAATGGTGGTGGTTGTTTTTCCAACTCCCCCTTTTTGATTGGCTAAAGCTATTATTTTTCCCATAACTAACTATCCCAATTTTAATTTAATTTTCTGCGTGAAATAAGTGATTAAAATTTAGAGCTCCTATTTTTTATGATATTCTTTAGATAAACTGTTTATAACTAATGGTTTTTGTTAATAACTTAACTCTATTTTGTCTAAATATATCTCTATTCTTTAGCATGCAAATATAAGGATTAAAATCGATTTTTAGAGAGAAGAAGTCAATAATCTAAATTTGTTCCATTCAGCGTTGATAATAGTAATTAAGATCTATTTTCTCGGTCCCAGACCTTTGCCCTTTCATACTGGGACCGACCGCCTGTTTCTCTGGGATCTATGGCTGCTCGGTCTGGGACCTTCTCATTTTTACCTTTTAAAGCCTAAAAAAAGTTTATATTAAAAACACAAATCCATTCTATTTGTTAGGTTTAAGAAAAGGTATAGGCTGATTTTTTCTAAGGAAAGTAAATCGTGCTTATCTTTTTTTATTTAGTATGTTTGCAAAAAATAAAGTTTATGAAAGAAAAGAAACCTTTGATTTTAGTTTCTAATGATGATGGTATCCTTGCTAAAGGATTAAAAGAGTTGGTGAGTTTTGTCCGCCCTTATGGAGATGTGGTGGTAATTGCCCCGGATTCTCCCCAGTCGGGAATGGGGTGTGCCATATCGGCTTCTGTCCCCATTCATTACCGAGAAATACATAAGGAGGAGGGGCTGGCCTTTTATTCTTGCTCCGGCACTCCTGCAGATTGTGTGAAGTTGGCAAAGAACATCATTCTTGATCGTGATCCTGATTTGCTAGTAAGTGGAATTAATCATGGCGATAATTCCGGGGTAAATGTACATTATTCAGGTACAGTTGGAGCCGCAAAAGAGGGTTGTATAAGTGGTATCCCTTCCTTAGCTTTTTCTTTATGTAATCACGATGAAGATGCGGATTTTTCTGAAACAAAAGGGTATATACAACAATTTGTGGAATTGGCTTTAAGTGAAGGATTGCCGGATTGGACCTGTTTGAATGTTAATTTCCCTTATGAGTCGGGATATAAAGGCATAAAGGTTTGCGAACAAGCTACAGGACGATGGATTAATGAGCTCGAACCTTGTCCACGAATGGGAGATTTGAATTATTATTGGTTGAGTGGCAATTTTCGCCCTCACGAACTAAATAATGGAAAAAGTGATTATACAGCTCTGAAAAATGGATTTGTCGCTGTAACACCTATTACTGTTGATATTACCGCTCGTAATTATATTGATAAGCTTTCAAGTCTCTTGCAAAGAGAAAAATAAACAGGAATGAAATATTATCTTATCGTAGGAGAGGCCTCAGGTGATTTACATGCTTCACACCTGATGAATTCATTGAAACAGAAGGATCCTCAAGCTGAATTTCGTTTTTTGGGAGGTGACTATATGAAGGCTGTAGGCGGAACGCTTGTTAAGCACTATGAAGAATTGGCTTATATGGGAATTGGTCCGGTATTACTTAATTTGCGGACCATCCTATCTAATATGAAACTGTGTAAGCAAGATATAGTGCAATGGAATCCGGATGTTGTTATATTAGTGGATTATCCGGGTTTTAATTTAAGCATTGCCAAATATGTAAAGAAAAAAACATCGATCCCGGTCTATTACTATATTTCGCCCAAAATTTGGGCTTGGAAAGAATATAGAATAAAGAACATCAAAAGAGATGTGGATGAGCTTTTTTCCATTTTGCCTTTTGAAGTGTATTTTTATGAAAAAAAGCATAACTATCCTATACATTATATAGGTAATCCTACGGTAGATGAGGTGGCTCAGTTTAAAAAAGAATATGAGGAATCCATCGATGAATTTAGAACTCGGAATGGAATTACTAATAATAAACCGTTTATTGCTCTGTTGGCTGGTAGTAGAAAACAGGAAATTAAAGATAATCTGCCTTCAATGATTAAAGCTGCCTCTGTTTATTCTGATTATCAACTTATTTTAGCTGGTGCTCCCGGTATTGAGCCTTCTTATTACGATAATTACATAGATAAGGATGATCAGGTAGTGCTTGTTTTTAATGACACTTATTCCCTTTTATTTCACGCTGAGGCTGCTCTTGTTACTTCCGGTACGGCTACTTTGGAAACCGCCTTGTTTTCTGTACCTCAGGTAGTCTGTTATTATACCCCATTAGCTCCTTTTATCAGTTTCCTAAAGAAAATCGTGTTAAGCGTTAAATACATCTCACTGGTGAATTTGATATTGAATAAAGAGGCTGTGAAAGAGTTGGTTGCTGGTAGTTTTTCTATACATAATATTCAGCAAGAACTGCAAAATTTACTTTATAATTTATCCTATCGTGAGGAGATGATGTCTGATTATCAGAACGTTTTCCGAAAATTAGGTGAGCCGGGTGCGCCGGAACACGCTGCGGAAATAATGATAAAACTTTTGAATACTAAAAAATGATTATCTGATGCAGTATTTTTAATTTTTTGCGTTTATATTATAGATAGAGTAAAAACAATAAATATGAACAAAATTAAAAATAGATGTATTATGAGATCAAGTAGTCGATTTTTTTTGATTTTTATGACAGCATTACTGTTTGCATTTACGTCATGTGACGATGATGAGGGGTATTCTTTGGGTAATTTTGCTGTCAGGCTGGCTACTGTTAAAATTGGAAATGGAGTGTCTTATATTTTAACCGATTCATACAAGACATTGCTTCCTATAGCCGGTTATTACCCTTCAGGCTATTTAGCTGATGGTGATCGTGTTGCCATAAATTATACTTTGCTTTATGATGACTTTCAAGGATTTGATCATGCCATTAAAGTGAATAATTTTTATAAATTATTGTCTAAACCCATTGAAACTATTGAAACAGAGGCTGATGATGAAAAGTTTGGTGATGATGTCGTCTGGATTTATGATATTTGGATAGGGGGAGACTATTTAAATATAAAGTTTGCCTATCCTGCTTTTTTCTCTGAACCACATCGGGTTAGTTTAGTACAGAACAAGTTGGTTGAGTCAGAAGATGATGGCTATGTTCATTTAGAATATCGATATAATGCAATGGGAGATCTAGATGAACCTTTGGAGGATATTTATATGTTTTTTTCTTATGTGGGATTTAACCTGAAATCCATTGAGATTCCTGATGATTGCAAAGGTCTTAAAGTGAAAATAAATTCTGTTAAGAATGGACATCGGATTTTAACCTATGAGTTTAATGACGCAGAGGATAAAAGCATTGATTTCATAGAAAATGAGAAAAAACCTGTGGATGAAGTTACCTTAAAAGCCTATTAAGTTGAATAGGTAAAGACAAATAACTGCTGCCGGTATGGCCATGAGTGCACTATCAAATCGATCTAAGAAACCACCATGGCCCGGTAGTATATGACTTGAGTCTTTTATCCCTAAAGTCCGTTTCAATAACGATTCACTTAAATCTCCCCAAGTTCCAAATACTACTACAACAAGAGCTAAAATAAGCCATTGAAGAAGAGGTAAAAAGGGAAAAAATAAAGAAATGATCCATGCTGCAATTAAGGTGAAGAATGCTCCACCAATTGATCCTTCCCACGATTTTTTAGGTGAAATTCTTTCAAAAAGGCGGTGTTTTCCAATGCTGCTACCCACAAGATAGGCTCCGGAGTCGTTGACCCAAAGAAAGATAAAAACAGCTAAAGGTAATATGGGATTATATGCAATTACCTGAACTTCTTGTGTTGTTTGAAAGGCCAGTAAATTTAATAATGCAAAAGGGAAAACGGTATATATCTGGCTGAGCATGGTGAAAGCCCAATTAGCTATGGGGGTTTCGCTCTTCAAGTATAATTCACTAATCATTAGATATAATAAAATCAAGA
The DNA here is from genome assembly GCA_964522975.1 of uncultured Bacteroides sp. Lineage (GTDB taxonomy): Bacteria > Bacteroidota > Bacteroidia > Bacteroidales > Bacteroidaceae > Bacteroides_E. The sequence continues at coordinate 95,399 of CAZFXK010000001.1, forward strand.
TGTAGGGGATAAATACATCTGCTCGGGTAATATTTGATGAGTATAGAGCAGAAGCTAAAAACAGATATCCTCCTGCTAGCGTAATTATTCCTTTGTTGATTTTTGCCTTTTTACTGGTGTTAATTATGGTCGCAAATTCGTGAGCACAAAGTGCACTGATTAACGTGAAAAGTATAATATAGGAATAGGGGCTAAAGTAAGTAGCAGTAATGATGACTGCTACTAATATACCCCCTACTAAAGCTCTAACGATTAAATTTTTCAAAGTAAGTGTTGTTTAAGAAACCGATGTTTCTGTGTCTTCTTGTTTTATTTCATTGTTTTCTGAAGAAGTGGTGGAATGAATTGTCTCTTTTTCCTCAGTTTCTTTCTCTTGGTTTTCTTTGGAGTTTGTTTGCTTTTCTATGGCCATGATTTCTTCTGAACGGGAAACCCAGGGACGTTTACCAAATATTCTTTCAACATCTTCAGCGTGAATTACCTCCTTGAGAATTAATTCTTCGGCTAGCACATTATGTTCTTTTTGATGTTTAGACAATATTCGTTTTGCTCGTTCATACTGTTCATTAATCATTCTTCTGACCTCTTCGTCAATCTTTTCAGCAGTACTCTCGCTGTAAGGCCTGTTGAAAGCATATTCATCGTTCATATTATAATAGCATAGGTTAGGTAAATCATCACTCATCCCAAGATAAGCAATCATACCATAAGCCTGCTTAGTAACTCGCTCTAAGTCGTTCATCGCTCCTGAGGAAATTTTCCCAACGAATAACTCCTCTGCTGCTCTACCTCCTAATAAGGCACACATCTCATCCAGCATCTGTTCTTTGGTGGTGATTTGTCTCTCTTCCGGTAAATACCAGGCTGCGCCTAAAGAGCGTCCTCGTGGAACAATGGTAACTTTAATGAGAGGATTAGCGTGCTCTAATAACCAAGAAAGACTTGCGTGTCCTGCTTCATGAATGGCAATGGTTCGCCTTTCTTCTTTTGTCATTATTTTTGTTTTCTTTTCCAAGCCACCTACAATTCTATCGATAGCATCAGAGAAGTCTTGTCGTTGAACTATTGATTTCCCTTTTCTGGCAGCTATAAGAGCAGCTTCATTACATACATTTGCAATGTCAGCACCGGAGAAACCGGGCGTTTGTCTGGCAAGTATGTCTACATCTACAGATTCGTCCATTTTGATTGGGCGAAGGTGGACTGCGAAAATTTCTTTTCGCTCATTAAGGTCGGGCAAATCAACATGAATCTGTCGATCAAATCGACCTGCACGAAGTAATGCCTTATCCAAGACGTCAACTCTATTTGTAGCAGCTAGAATAATGACTCCACTATTAGAGCCAAAACCATCCATTTCGGTTAATAATTGGTTTAGCGTGTTTTCACGTTCATCGTTACCTCCCATGGAGGGATTTCTTCCCCGAGCGCGTCCAATTGCATCAATTTCATCAATGAAAACAATGCAAGGTGCTTTTTCTTTGGCTTGTCTAAATAAATCTCTTACTCTTGATGCTCCTACTCCAACGAACATTTCTACAAAATCAGAACCTGCTAATGAAAAGAATGGCACACTAGCTTCTCCGGCAACTGCTTTTGCTAGTAAGGTCTTTCCGGTTCCCGGAGGACCTATAAGGAGCGCCCCTTTAGGTATTTTACCTCCTAATTCGGTGTATTTTTGGGGTTGCTTTAAGAACTCTACAATTTCTTCAATTTCTTGTTTGGCCTCTGATAAGCCGGCAACGTCTTTAAATGTGACATTGATTTCCCCTCCTTTTTTAAAAAGTTGAGCTTTTGATTTACCTACGCTAAATACATTTCCACTGCCACCACTTCGCCCACTCATCCGGCGCATCAAGAAAATCCACAATCCGATGAAGAATACAAAGGGGAGGATATTCCAAAGGAACATGGTGAAGTAATCCCTTTTCTGTTCGTACTTAGCCTGTCCTTCAAAGTTTCCTAGCTCTGATTGATCATCTACATATGTAGAAAGCTTATCCATGGAAGGTGCCTGAGTAAAAACTACCGGATTCCTTCCCACACGTGTAGAGTCTTTGCCAAAAACATCTTTTATATGTTCTGGTTTCAAATAGATTTCAACTGAACTATCATCAAAACCAATGATTTTGTTTACGTATCCATTTTGGACGTACTCTTGAAATTCTGTGTATGATACCTCTTTTGTTGCCGAACCTTTGTCATTGGCAAAATAAAGAACTATAAGAGATATCGCTATGAGCATATATACCCAACTTAAGTTAAACTTAGGTATATTAGGCATATTCGTTTTTTTCTTATTCATATTTTGTTGTCTTCTTCTTTTAAATTAGGAATAGAGGTGAGCTCAGCATCAGCCCAAAGAGTCTCTAAATTATAATATTTTCGAGTTTCGGGTAAAAAAACATGTACCAATACGTCAGCATAATCTATGGCTACCCATTGTGCGCTGTTTTGTCCATCAATGGCCAAAGGGTGTTCTTGTTGCTCTTTGGATACTACTTCTTTGATTGAGTCCACTATTGCACTTACTTGTGCCGGAGTATTGCCCTGACAAATAATGAAAAAATTACAAATTGTATTTTCAATGGAGGTTAGATCTGCTATTACAATGTTTTCTCCTTTTTTTTCTTGAATTCCTGCAGTTATGTTTTTTATTAATCTTTCTGTTTCGCTCATTGAGTTGATTAAAAAGTTAAATACCAATTATAGATTTCAATATACAATTATGTTATAACGATTTTAGTCTATTATTTGTTTAAGATATATTTAAACTCTATTTTACAAATATACGTTGATTTCTTATATTGATAAAAGTTATTCTGTAAAACTATATTTGATTTTTTGTTTTTTACAGATTTGTTAATCTGTTACATCGTGTTTTTCTAAATCGAGTTAAAATACTCTTCTATTTATTATTTTAATTTAGAAAATATGATTTAACTTTGTGCTGATAAATAAAAGAAAGGATATTGGGCTATGGTGTAATGGTAACACTTCAGATTCTGGTCCTGACTTTCCAGGTTCGAATCCTGGTAGCCCAACATTAAAAAAGCTCTAATCCAATTAGGATTAGAGCTTTTTTAATTTCTATGGATTATACTATTGTACTATCCGAAATTATTCTTTCATAATCTCTTTTTCTATGGAGGTTTCTTTAATTAAAAAAACTAAAGTCGAACCAATTATCAAAAATATTCCTGCAACAACCAGCATGTTGATTTGTTGTCCACCTACTAATTTTAACAATGAGCCGCCTAAAAGTGCTGCAATGATTTGGGGTAAACATATGGTGCCGTTGAAAAGTCCTAGATAGGCACCCATATTTTTTCCTGAAATAGAGTTAGTTAATATGGTAAATGGCATAGAAAGCATAGCAGCCCAAGCACAACCAATTAAAAGATAAGAGATAAACAGGTGATATTGATTTGTAAAAAAGAGAGCGGAAATAAAACCTATTCCTCCTAAGAAAAGGCTCAAAGAGTACGCTTTGATGTGCGATTTGAATTGAGGGATAACCATCGCCCATAAGATAGAACCTACGGCTTGTACGGCGAATAGAACGCCTACCCAGTTTCCAGCTTCTTGATATCCTGCACTTTGAGGATCTGTAGTATTCCATACAGTTCCTGCTATGCCTCCATTTGTGTAAGTCCACATATACATAAAAGCAGCCCAACAGAATAGCTGAACTAAACCTACAGACCAAAAAACTTTAGGTGCTTGTTTTAATAATGTTATAAAATCAGTTTTTTCTTTTTTCTCTTCTACGGTTATGCCATGGAATGCTTCAAATTCCTTGGGAGGCATCTCTTTGACCTTTATTACTGTATAGATTACACAAAGAATAAGAATTGTTGCTCCAATGTAGAATGAGTAAATAACCGAGTTCGGAATAGTTCCTTTTTCTGCGATGTTGCTGATGCCAATCCAAGTAAAGAAAATAGGGAAAAGATACCCTACAAGGCTACCTGCATTACACAAAAAACTCTGTATGGAATAAGCTAATCCCTTCTGCTTTTCATTAACCAAATCTCCTACAAGCATTTTGAAAGGTTGCATGGCCATGTTGATGGAGGTATCCAATAACATTAAGGAGACCAAGCCGAAAATCATTGCCGAGCTTACTGTTAAGCCTAAGCTTCCTGCGTTGGGTAATAAACACATTACAATGATGGCAATAAAAGAACCAACGAAAAGGTAGGGGATTCTTCTTCCTAAACGTGTCCAAGTTTTATCACTTGCTGATCCAACGATGGGTTGTACTATGATTCCGGCTAACGGGGGGAGTATCCAGAAGTAGCTCAAAGTGTGTGGGTCTGCGCCTAATGTTGCAAATATCCTACTTATATTGGCGCTTTGTAGAGCATAAGCAATTTGTACTCCAAAAAAGCCAAAACTAATATTCCATAATTTCCAAAAACTTAAATCGGGTTTTGTTTTCATAGGATTAGATTTTATCTTTTATATTTTTTGTTGTTCCTCTTATTAATAATTCGGTTCTTATAATTCGGTTTGTGGTTTCAGCTTTATCTCCATATTTTATTCTGTTTAATAATAATTCTATGGTTTGGCGTCCTACTTCTTCTCCGTGTTGATCTACTGTCGTTAGGGGAGGGTCTGTGTTCTGTGCTATGGCACCTCCTGTAAAACCACAAATAGAAATTTCTTCAGGCACCTTGAAGCCCATTTCTTTACACGTCCATAATATTCCCGAGGCCGTTTCATCATTAATGGCAAAGAAGCCGTCAGGCCGATGTTCCGACTCCAAGATGGTTGGGGTAATTTGCATAGCTTGTTGTTTGTTGTCGCAAAACACAATCATATCACTTGTAACAGGAATTTTGTATTTACTCATTGCGTCAATATATCCATTTCTGCGATTCTTTGAAATTTCAAGGTGGGGGGAAGCACTATAAAAAAGAATACGTTTGCAACCTGTCAAAATCATATGTTCAACCGCAGCAAAAGAACCTGCATAATCGTCCACAACCACTCTTTCTGTAAGCACTTCCGTACAAATTCTATCATAAAAAACAATCGGGATGTTATGATCGATTAATTCCTGATAGTGATCGTATTTTTTTGTTTGTTTTGCTAATGAGGTGATGACTCCGCAGACTCTTTCTTCAAGAAAGGAATGTACAATATCCATTTCTTTTTGATATTGCTCATTGCTTTGGGCTACTAATAGGTTGAATCCTTCTTTATACGCCTTATCTTCAATACCACTTAACACACAGGAAAAAAAGTGATGAATCAATTGTGGGACAATAACTCCAATGGTATTCGATTGCTTTTTTCGCAAATTAAGTGCCATTATGTTGGGCTTGTAATTGTGTTCCTTGGCATACTGCTGAACCTGATCTTTTGTTTTTGTACTAATGCCCGGTTTGTTCCTTAGTGCCCTAGATACAGTCGATGGAGAGATATTTAGCGCTTTAGCTATATCTTTTATGGTTATGGGTGTTTGTTTCATGGTATTATAAACTAGGTTATCTCAAAGTTAAACTTTTCTAATAAAAATATAAAAAACGTATAGACGTATTTGGTTAAATAGAAATGCAAACGATTGCATCTAATATATTGTTTTTTTCTTGATAAGCAGGCTATTGAACTGTCAAATTATTTGTTTATTTATGTTATATTTATTTTAGTTAACATAATGCTAATCTTAAACTAATTTACAGATGAAGACAATAAAACAGATTTATTCTGTTCTTTTTCTTTTGGGTTTCTTATTTCTTATAGGATGTTCTGATGATGATAGAAGTTCTTTCATTCCAAATCCTCCACCCGAAATGCTGGAAGAGGGAATTTGGTTTGGAGAAGATATCCAAAAAGCGAATCAAAGTGCCATAATCTATTTCGCTCCTCCTAAAGGTTCTCCTCTTTATGAATTCAATGCCGATATTTATGTACATATTGGTGTTATTTCCGGAGATTCTTGGCTCTATGTTCCTGCAGAATGGGATGAAAATATAGAAAAATGCAAGATGAATAGATTAGATGATAATCTATGGAGTCTTACATTAAGTCCTTCAATAAAGGAGTGGTTTGGGGCTAAAACTCCTATCTTTAAGATTGGATTGGTTTTTCGTGATGCAACAGGGGAAAAGAAAGGCTATGAAGAGGATCAATTTTTGGAAGTTGAAGATAACTCTTTCAAGCCGGGAACAATTATTCGCGAACCACAACCCGGAAATACTAAAGAAGGAATAAATTATCATGAAGGGGGTGCTTCTGTAACCTTTGTTCTTTATGATAAAGATAAGGAAGGCAAGAGTTGGGATTATGCTTATTTAATAGGTGACTTTACCGATTGGTGGGTAAAATCAGACTTTCAGATGAAACGTGATGATGCTACAGGGTGTTGGTGGTATACTTTAGATAACGTAGAATCAATGAAAGAGTATGCTTTTCAATATTTCTTAGGAAAAGAGAAAGATTTCTTGTTTTTAGCCGATGCTTATAGTGAAAAAATACTTGACCCTTGGAACGATCAAGGTATTAAGGCTTCTACCTATCCTAATTTAAAGAGTTTTCCTAAAGAGGCCGTGGGGATTGTTTCTGTGTTTCAAACTAATCAAAAGGAATATGTGTGGAATGTGCCTGATTTTAAAATTGAAGATGCTGATAACCTTCTCATTTATGAATTATTGTTGCGCGATTTTACTTCAAGTAGTGACTTAAAGGGGGCTCAATCTAAATTAGGCTATTTAAAGTCGCTAGGTGTGAATGCCATAGAATTAATGCCGGTACAAGAGTTTGATGGTAACGATAGTTGGGGATATAATCCTTGTTTTTACTTCGCGATGGATAAGATTTATGGTACAAAAGAAGATTATAAGAATTTTATTGATGAATGCCACCAAAAAGGAATTGCTGTTATTTTAGATGTGGTTTATAATCATGCTACAGGTTCGCATCCTTTTGCACAACTTTATTGGGATACAAAAAAGAATAAAACATCCCCTAATAATCCTTGGTTTAATGTAGATGCTCCTCATCCTTATGGTGTTTTTCATGATTTTAATCATCAAGAGCCTATGGTTAGAGAATTTGTGAAACGAAATTTAGAATTCCTATTGAAGGAGTATAAATTCGATGGTTTCCGATTTGATTTAACTAAAGGATTTACACAGAAAAAATCGACTGAAGGTACTGCAGGTAAGTATGATGCAGATAGAATAGCTTATTTAAAAGAGTATAACGAAGCGATTAAAAAGGTAAATCCTTATGCTTGTGTTATCTTAGAGCATTTCTGTGAAAACAAGGAAGAGATAGAGCTGGCTAAAGAGGGAATGAAACTCTGGAGAAAATATAATAAAGCCTTTTGTCAAACGGGGATGGGGTATAGTGAAGATAGTGATTTTACTGGTTTTTATTCCGGTGATGTTACAGGTATGCCTTTTGGTGGATATGTTAGTTATATGGAAAGTCATGATGAAGAGCGAATGGGATATAAACAGACTCAATGGGGAAATTGGGATATAAAAAACAATCTTACTAGTCGGATGAAGCGTTTGGCTACCAATGCTGCTTTTTGCTTTACAGTTCCCGGAGCTAAACTGATTTGGCAATTTGGAGAAATGGGATATGATATTTCTATTGAAGAAAATGGAAGAACCGGTCGTAAACCTATTCATTGGGACTATTTAGATGTTACAGAGCGTGCTTATTTACATAAAACTTATACTACATTTTTAAACTTCAGACAGGATTATGCTGGTCTATTCCAGGAAGATGCGAACTTTAATTGGAAGGTTAAGGAGAGTGATTGGGAGTCTGGTCGATTCATTACACTTGAGAAGAATGGACAAAAAATGTTTGTTATTGGTAATTTTGTAGAAAAGGAGATTGAAGTGGATAATCCTTTTGATTCTTCTGGAGATTGGTATGATTTAATGGAAAATAAGGTGGAAAGGATTTATGGGGGAGATCGTAAAATTACGGTTCCTCCTCATGAATTCAAGGCTTATGTGAATTTTAAGATAGATTAAAAGTATAATTGTTAGTGCTTTTTCGTATTAAGAGGCTATTTCTCAATGAGAATAGCCTCTTTTTTTAAAATAAAGCTAAGGGTGATAAATAATGTTGTTTAACATTTTGTAATAACAGAATTGTTTTATCTATCTTTGTTGCAACTGTTAGGAGTGTCTCCTGAAATGAGGCTGAGATAAAATCCTTTGAACCTGATATGTTATAATGACATCGTAGGGAAACGGTAGTTTTATTATAGAAAGATATTAACACCTATACTGAAGCCGTTTCAACAAGATGAAACGGCTTTTTTTTATTCTAAAAAATGGAAAAAGTAAAAAAAGTAGTATTCGATGAATACGCAGAAAAGTATGATTCTTGGTTTTTGAGAAATAAAAATGTTCTTTATTCAGAAGTAAAGTTAGTGGCTCATTGTTTGAAAGATGCAGGGCGTATCTATTCCGTAGGGTGTGGAAGTGGCTTGTTTGAGCGGATTCTAAGTGAGAATTTTGGCATTCAAATAAAGGAAGGTTTAGAACCATCCATAGATATGGCGAAGATTGCCCGAAAGAGAGGACTGAAGATTGATCTTGGTACTTCTGAAAATGCAACTTACAATGGCTTGTTGTATGATACCATTCTATATAATGGCTGCCCCTGTTATATCTCCGATTTGGAGTTGGCTTTATCTAAAAGTTATTGTGCCTTGAAACCCGGAGGGAAAATAGTTCTGATTGATGTTCCAAAGGAGAGCGGTTATGGTTTATTGTATAATTTGGCTAAATCGACAGGTAATTGGAATCATACATTATTAAAAGATGTATATCCTAGAGATCCATACCCTATGGAATTAGTATCGCAGGCTAATTGGCGTACAACGCAAGAGAAAGTGGAGATAATGCAATCCGTTGGATTGAGCGACTTTAGTTTTTATCAAACTTTAATTCGTCATCCCATCTATTCTAATGATGTTATTGAAGAACCTATAGAAGGATATGATCAAGGAGATTATGTGGCTATTTGTGGTTATAAAAAATAGAAAAAAATGACTTGGAGTGAAAAAGCATGGTTAACTATACAACCGATATACCGGAAAACATTACAACTCCCTTTTGTCCGAGAGTTGATGAACGGTACGTTACCGAAAGAGAAGTTTCTGTACTATATTGAGCAAGACTCTTTATACTTGCAAAGTTATGGTCGATTGTTGACTGGAATTGCTACAAAATTGGATAATCCCGAACAGGCTCAATCCTTTATTACGTTTGCGAATGAAAATATGAAACAGGAAAAAGAGTTGCACGATTCTTTCATTGAAGGAGTAACTTGTCTAAATACAGCTTATCCGTCACCCACCTGTTTGCTCTATTCTTCTTATTTGTTGAAACATTTGGCCGTATCTCCAGTGTATAAAATACTTGCTGCGGTATTACCTTGTTTCGTAATTTATAAAGAAGTTGGAGAATATATCTATTCTAACCAAATAGCAATAGATAATCCTTATAAGAATTGGATTGATACGTATGCCGGAGAAGAACATGTTGAATCTGTACGAATGGCGGTAGCTATATGTAATGAAGTTGCAGAAGGATGTACCGAAGCACAACAAGAAGAGATGTTAGAGGCTTATGTGCTTTCTGCAAAGATTGAGCATCTTTTTTGGATAGCAGCCTATAACCAGGAGCAATGGCCGGTATAGTGGGCTTTTTATGGACTCTACGATATTGGGGGTTAATGGGAATTGAAAAAAGAGTAATACTTAGGAGAGAGGGAGTATTACTCTTTTTATGAGATAGAATGGGTCTGCTTTTTTTGTTCTTTTCCCTCTAAACGATCGGTCTGGGATCCATACTTCGTGGGTCTGGGGCAAACATATCATCGGTCTGGGTTAAACAACCCTTCAGTCCGGGACCGAACATATTGTCTTTTTTGTTTTTAAGAAGTTTCTCTTTCTCAGGGCATTGGCTTTTTCCTAAGTAAATTTTTCCCTTCGAAGGCACAGAGTGACCTCTTGCACTCTTCCGAAAGAGGAACCGATTGCTGAGTCTCTAAATTAAATCCAACCATAGTAGATCGACAGATGCATTTTATTTCTTCAGTTTGGGTATCTATTACCTGTTGATAAAGTTGAAAGCTTTTTTCTCCAATCTCTGTAACCGCAGTTTGTACCGCAATGGAGTCAGAGGCAAAAATGGGTTGAAGAAAATCCACATTGATATGAGCCACTACAATACCCTCTTTTTTCCAGTTTACTTGGGGATAAGCTTCACTGAAATATTCAGTCTTCCCTAAATCATAATAAGTGAAATATGCAGCATTATTTACATGCCCAAATTTATCAATATCATTAAAGCGTAACTGAATGGATAACGTATGGTTAAATTTAATGTTTGACATAAGTTTTACCTTTCGTTTTAAATGTTTAAGCAAAAATACTACTTTTGTATGTTATTCTTAAAAGAATTGAGATCGGAAATGATAGACGATGTTAAAAAAGCTTGTGATGTGATGCAAGCCGGAGGTGTGATATTGTATCCTACAGATACCATTTGGGGATTAGGTTGCGATGCAACGAATCCTGAGGCAGTTAAGAGAGTCTATGAGATAAAGCAGCGAATGGATGAAAAAGCCATGCTGGTGTTGGTGGATTCTCCGGTAAAAATTGAGTATTATGTGTCTGATGTACCTCCAATAGCTTGGGATTTGGTGGAACTGACTACAAAACCTCTGACTATTATTTATTCTAATGGAAGAAATTTAGCTCAGAACTTAATGGCACCCGATGGAAGCATTGGAATTCGGGTAACGGATGAGGTGTTTTCAAAACAACTCTGTTTTCGCTTTAGAAAAGCCATTGTTTCTACTTCGGCCAATAGAAGTGGTGAACCTGCTCCTGTAACATTTAATGAAATCAGTGAAGAAATTAAAGAACAAGTGGATTATATTGTATCTTATCGTCAAAATGATGCATCCCGTTCTGTTCCCTCTAGTATCATCAAACTAGAAGCCAATGGAGTGGTTCAAGTTTTGCGTGAATAATCAAAAACATTTCCTAAAGTACCGTTAAAGATATGGAAAAAGTAAAATCGGGTTGGTTTCATCAAGTTTTAGTTTGGAGGCAAGAAAATATAAAGGATAGCCAATTCATCTTGCTTTTGAGCTTCTTAGTCGGTGTTTTTACTGCCTGTGCAGCATTAATTTTAAAATATTTAATTCATATAATTCAGGATTTTCTAACAAATAACTTTACGATGACAGGAGTGAATTGGCTGTACTTGGTTTATCCTGTCATTGGTATTTTTATTTCCGGTTGGTTTGTAAGAAATGTAGTTAAAGATGATATTAGTCATGGAGTAACCAAGATATTATATGCTCTTTCAAGAAAACAAGGTAGAATTCGTCCCCATAATATGTGGTCTTCCATTATTGCCAGCTCTATAACCATTGGGTTTGGAGGGTCAGTGGGAGCAGAGTCTCCTATTGTTTTAACCGGCTCTGCCATAGGTTCAAATTTAGGGATGCGTTTTAATTTGGAGCATCGAAATTTAATGCTTTTAATTGGTTGTGGAGCAGCCGGTGCCATAGCCGGTATATTTAAAGCTCCCATTGCCGGATTGGTTTTTACTATAGAGGTACTTTTGTTGGATCTTACCATGACCTCTTTGATGCCACTTTTAATATCTTCTGTTACTGCAGCTGTGGTTTCTTATATAGCTACCGGGCAAGAGGCTATTTTTAAATTCAATTTAGATCAACCTTTTGAATTGAATCGTATTCCTTATGTTATTCTTCTAGGCATTGTATGTGGTTTAGTCTCGCTCTATTTTACAAGGGCTATGAACTGGATTGAGGGTATATTCGGAAAATTCAATCATCCTTATCAGAAGTTTGTATTTGGGGGTGTTATCTTAAGTGTTTTAATCTTTTTATTTCCTCCTTTATATGGGGAGGGTTATGATACTATTGAACTGCTACTTAACGGATCAAGTAATGCCGAATGGGAGACAGTAATGAATAATTCACTTTTTTATGGTTATGGTAAACTGTTGCTTCCCTATCTAATATTAATTGTGTTATTTAAGGTCTTTGCCTCCAGTGCCACTAATGGGGGAGGAGGTTGTGGTGGTATCTTTGCTCCTTCACTTTATTTAGGTTGTATTGTGGGGTTTGTGTTTTCTCATTTTACAAATGACATCTCTTTCGTACCTGACTTACCTGAAAAGAACTTCGCTTTAATGGGAATGGCAGGGGTGATGAGTGCGGTTATGCATGCTCCTTTAACCGGTGTATTCTTGATAGCTGAGCTTACGGGAGGTTACGATTTGTTTCTTCCTTTGATGATTATCTCGGTTAGTTCATATCTGACCATTTTAGTTTTTGAGCCTCATAGCATCTATTCCATGCGTCTGGCTAAAAAAGGACAATTGTTGACTCATCATAAAGATAAGGCAGTATTGACTTTAATGAAAGTTGAGAATGTGGTGGAGACGGATTTTGTGTCGGTTGGTCCGGAGATGTATTTAGGTGAATTAGTTTCTGCTATTTCACGTTCCCATCGAAATATGTTTCCGGTATTAAATGAGAAGAAAGAGTTATTAGGCGTTGTTTTATTAGATGATATTCGGAATATAATGTTCCGGCAGGAATTATACCATCGATTTACAGTTCGAGGATTAATGACAGAAGTCCCGGCTCGTTTGAGAATAACCGATAGTATGGAGAAAGTAATGAATGTATTTGATGATACCAAAGCGTGGAATTTACCGGTTGTTGATGATGAAGATCGTTATATCGGCTTTGTCTCCAAGTCGAAAATATTTAATGCGTATCGCCAGGTATTAGTTCATTTTTCAGAAGATTAAACATATGGAAAAAAAAGAATTAAGAATAGTCTATATGGGAACTCCCGAGTTTGCGGTTGCTCCCTTAAAGCGTTTGGTTGAAGCAGGCTATCGTGTCGTTGGAGTCATAACCTCTCCCGATCGTCCGGCGGGAAGAGGATATAAAGTTCGTCCTTCGGCGGTTAAAGAGTATGCTGAAAGTCAAAACTTACCCTTATTACAACCTGTTAAGTTGAGGGATCCGGGCTTTCTGGAACAATTAAAGGCGTGGAAGGCTGATCTGCAAATCGTTGTAGCCTTTAGAATGTTACCGGAAGTTGTTTGGGATATGCCTCGTTTAGGAACGTTTAATCTGCATGGTTCATTACTCCCTCAATATCGTGGTGCTGCCCCAATTCATTGGGCTGTAATTAATGGTGAAAAAGAGACTGGTGTTACGACTTTCTTTTTAGATCATGAGATTGACACCGGAAAAATCATCTTACAAAGAAAGACTCCCATAAGTGAAACAGATAATACAGGAATTGTTCATGATAAGTTGATGGTTTTAGGAGCCGATTTAGTAGTGGATACAGTAGAGGTTATTTTATCCGGAACGATTGATTCCATTCCTCAAGAACATTTAATGGAAGGTGAATTAAAGAAAGCCCCTAAATTATTTAGAGAAAACTGTAAAGTGAATTGGAAGCAGTCGGTAGAGCAAATCTATAATCATATCCGTGGTCTTGCTCCTTATCCTGCAGCTTGGAGTTCAATGTATGTACCCAAAGAGGGAAAAACGGTTGATGTGAAAATTTTCAGTAGCCAAAAAATCAAACAAAAACATAAGTGTGCTGTCGGTTCTGTTTTAACGGATGGCAAAGAGTATTTATGGATTGCTGCTACGGATGGATTCATTTCTATTCAAGAACTTCAATTTCCCGGAAAAAAACGTTTGAACATAGAAGATTTGTTAAGAGGTTATGAAATTACAAACGATTTTTATATGTTAACTGATTACTAATTTTAAACACTTAAAGAAGATGATGAAGCCATTGATATCTCCTTCCTTACTATCTGCCGATTTTGCCCATTTAGCTCGTGACATTGAGATGCTAAATGAAAGTGCAAGTGATTTGATTCATCTTGATATTATGGATGGAGTTTTTGTACCCAATATTTCCTTTGGTTTCCCGGTATTGAAAGATGTAAAGAAATACAGTAAGAAACCATTGGATGTACATTTAATGATTGTTCAGCCCGAAAAATTTATTAAGGAGTTGCAAGAAATTGGCGTAAAATATATGACGGTGCATTACGAGGCCTGTCTTCATCTGCATCGGGTAGTTCAGCAAATCCGTGAAGCAGGGATGAGCCCGGGTGTCTCAATTAATCCTGCTACGCCTATATCGATGTTGAAAGATATACTACCGGACATTGACTTGGCACTGGTTATGAGTGTGAATCCCGGTTTTGGCGGACAAGCTTTTATTCCGCACGCATTGCAACGGGTTCGGGAATTAAAAGAGTTGAGGCATCAAATAGGATCCGGTGCATTAATTGAAGTTGATGGAGGAATAAACCTAGATACCGGTCGTCAAATGATAGAGGCTGGTGCTGATATATTAGTTGCAGGAAGTGCCATATTTTCTGCACCCAATCCTTCACAGATGATTCAAGAAATGAAAAATCTCAAATAGTACTGTTTAGGAATGGGGATATCAACATTATTTCAGCGATATCCCTTACTTCTTCCAACCATATCGCTTATAACAGGAATTTGTTTTGGTAAGAAGATTTTCTTCTCAGGATGGATACTTTTTTCCCATTCTGGTTTGTTGTTGTGTTTGTTGTTTCTTTTGTTTATTCTTTTAGCTTATTCCTTCGTAAAGTATAGTGAAAGGTGGATTTATGGTTTTTTAATTTGCCTCTTTTTTATTGCGTTAGGAGTTACGCTGTCTCTTTTACATTTAGAACGCACAAAAGCAACTTTTTCTTCTGTAAGAACTTGCTATAAAATTCGATTAATCAGTGCTGTCGTTGAAACTGAAAAAACGCATAAGGCTGAGGCTTTACTATTGGCTGAAGGGGATACTGTAGGATTAGAACCCATAAAGACAAACCGGATTCAATTGTTTTTTGAGAAAGATTCTTTGCTTCAGCGTTTGAATTGTGATGATGAGTTGCTGATTTATACAAGGATAAAACCTCCGGTATCTGCAACTAATTATGAAGCTTTTGATTATGCCCGCTATCTTATTTATCAAGGTTTTTCGGGTATAGGTTATGTTAATAAGGGTAATTGGATAAAACTTGAAATACCTGAAAAACACAGTTTAAAGTATAGAAGTTTAACCTGTCAGAAGAAAGTTGTAAATCTATATAAGAAGTGGAATTTGAAGGCGGATGCTTATGCTCTTCTTTCTGCTTTGACCATGGGTTATAAGGTTGATTTAACCCCGGATTTAAGAACCTCTTTTTCTTCAGCCGGAGTAGGTCATGTCCTGGCTTTATCCGGTTTACATATAGGATTCATCGCTTTATTTTTCAATTTTTTCATTGTAAGAATAAGTCGAAACAGTCAATTTCTGGATGTGTTCTGTAGATTCATATTAATTCTTATGCTTTGGAGTTTCTCCTTTGTTGTTGGTAGCACTTCTTCAGTTATCCGCTCTGTTTTTATGTTCTCTTTGTTAACCTTCTCCAGTTTCTTTTTAAGAAAATCCAATTCAAAACAGAATCTGTGTATAACTCTTTTCATTATGTTATTGTATAATCCGTTGTGGTTATTCGACGTGGGATTTCAACTTTCTTTTGTGGCTGTGTTATCTATTATAACATTACTTCCGATGATACAAGGTAAAATTTCTTTTCGTTTCAAAATCATAAGTTTTTTTTGGAATATTGGTTTATTATCTATGGTAGCCCAGTTAGGAGTCCTTCCTTTAATCCTTTATTATTTTAGAGTTTTTCCTCTTTATTTCTTGTTTGGGAATTTGCTGATTGTTCCCTTAGTAACCCTAACGATCTATCTGACTTTTTTAGGATTAATTACATTTTCCCTTCCCTTCATAAATATTTCTTTGGTCTATTTATTAGATAAAACCTTAAATCTACTTCTGCTCTTGGTAAAAGGGATAGAACAGCTACCTCATTCAACGATCAATCATATTTGGGTTAGTAGTACTGACGTTTTTCTATTGTTTTTGGTACTTCTCCTGTTTACATTGTTTTTGCATAAACCGAAGTTCCAATTTATGGTTGTTTTTTTAAGTAGTATACTTTTGTTTCTTTCCGTACATTTTTATGATTATCATACCACAGCATTAAAAAACAGTGTGGTTTTTTATAGTGTAAAAAACTGTCCTGCAATACATTGTATCGATTCTAATCGCAAAAGCTATTTAACACTTATAGATAAGGATAGTAACCCCGAAAAACTATTTAATACGATGGACCGCTATTGGAGTCATTACCGTTTACAGCTGCAGTGTATAAAGGATTCGTGCCATCAAGCTTGTTTTTTTTATGATAAACCATTACTTGTTTTTCATAACTATAAAGTAGCAGTCATTGATACTGTATTCTATTGCCGAAAACAAACCGACAGTCCTTTAAAGGTCAATTTAATCTATTTGTGTAGAGGATTCAGAGGCTCTTTAACCGACGTGTTATCCGTATTTTCTTCTTCAACTATAGTTGTGGATTCAAGTTTACCTTATTACTTACAGAACCGTTTGGAAGCTGAAAGTAAAGAGAGGCGAATTCAATGCATATCATTATCCGTTAAAGGTTCCTATACCTTTTCTCTCTGAAATCTAAAGATTTTTGTATTTTTGCCTATTCAAAATAGAAAGTCAAATTTTAAGATGCTTAAAAAAGTTATAGAATCTTCTAAAATAGATCATTTCGTTCGATGGTTTGAACGATGTGAAAAAATAGCCATTGTTTCACATACATCTCCTGATGGAGATGCCATTGGTTCTTCGTTGGGTTTATTTCATTTCTTTTCCAGTCAAAGAAAAGAGGTGAAAGTCATTATGCCTAATGATTTTCCTGATTTCCTGAAATGGATGCCGGGTAGTAATGACGTTATGATTTATGAGGATGAAAAGGAAGCATGTGATGCCATCATTCAAGAAGCAGATATTTTAGTTTGTTTAGATTTTAACACCCCTAGTAGAGTGGGTGCAATGAAAGATATTCTTTTACAAACTCCGGCTCGTAAAATCTTAATAGATCACCATCCTTACCCTGAGGATTTTTGTAGAATAACCATGTCTTATCCTCATATATCTTCAACTTCAGAATTAGTGTTCCGTTTAATTTGTAGTATGGGGTATTTTGGGGAAATTTCGCGAGAAGGGGCGATATGTATTTATACCGGAATGATGACTGATACCGGAAACTTTACCTATAACTCTAATAATGAAGAAATCTACATCATTATTTATCAGTTAATAAAAAAAGGAATAGATAAGGATGCCATTTATAGAAAAGTATTTAACACCTATTCTGTAAATAGAATGAAATTACAAGGGCATGTGATTAATAAAATGACTATATTCCCGACATATCACGCTTCCTTAATCACGTTATCAGAAGAGGAGAAAAAAGAATTTAATTTTGAGAAGGGAGATAATGAAGGATTTGTGAATATTCCGTTAGCTATTGATGAGATTATCCTGTCTTGCTTTTTCGTTGAAACGGAAGAAGGTTTCATAAAAGTATCTCTTCGTTCACAAGGAGATTTCCCTTGTAATAAAATGGCTGCCGAATATTTTAATGGTGGAGGACATTTAAACGCATCCGGAGGAGAGTTCAATGGAACAATGGAGCAAGCCATTCAAGTTTATGAACAGGCGTTGGATTCTTATGCTGCTCTATTACGAAAAGGTTAAAAATCAGCTTCTAAGGTTAAATTAGTGAAACTCTTTGTGGATATGGAGTTCAGTATAATTAAAAAAAATATATTTGTAGTTAAGTTATATTATTCAAAAATAAATATGAAAAAAGGACTATTATTCTTTTGCTCCTCGTTGATACTCTTGCTTTTCTTTGCTTGTGATAATACTAAAACGTATGCAGAAAGCTTGGAAGATGAGAGAAAAGCGATTCAAAAATTCATAGAGGAACACAACATAAAGACGATTTCGCAAGAAGAATTCGAAGAAGATACTATAACAGGAGAAAATGTTTATGTTACTTTGACCGATGGAATCTATATGAATATAGTAGATAGGGGGTCTGAAAATTTGGCAGATACAATAAAATCCGGACAAAATGTTGTTGTCCGATTTACAGAGTATGATATCATTGAAAGACATATTACAGATGCTTCAAATTATGGAAATCCCATAGAGGCTCTCAATGATTATCCGGATATGTTTCGTTTTGAACAGGATGGAACTACACTGTACGGCGAGTTTATTACCGGTGAGTTAGGTGTGGGACACAATATGGTTAGTGCTTATCAATCGACTTCCGTTCCTGCGGGATGGTTGTTGCCCTTGAAATATATTCGAAATAATGCACACATTCGTCTTATCGTTCCTTCTAAAATGGGACATCTTACGGGACAACAAATGGTTCATCCATATTTTTATGATCTTCGTAAGATTTTGTTGGAAAAGGAATAAAATATTTTAGATTCATTATGACACTTATTAAATCAATCTCGGGTATTCGAGGTACTATTGGTGGGGAGGTAGGTGAAGCCCTTACTCCTTTGGATGTAGTTAAGTTTGCTTCAGCTTACGGTACTTACATGAAACGTGTGCAAACCACTCGAAAGAATAAAATCATTGTAGGACGTGATGCCCGTATTTCAGGGGAAATGGTTAAGAATTTAGTTGTTGGATCTCTCTTAGGAGTCGGCTGGGATGTAATAGATATTGATTTTGCTACTACGCCTACCACCGAAATAGCTGTAGCAAAAGAAAAGGCTGCAGGAGGCATTATTATTACTGCCTCTCATAATCCTAAGCAGTGGAATGCCCTGAAACTCTTAAATGAAAGAGGTGAGTTTTTAGATGCAGAACAAGGCGAAGCCATTCTTCATTTAGCAGAAAAGGAAGACTTTGATTATGTTTCTGTAGATGAATTGGGAGAATATAAGAAAGATTTAACTTATAACCAAAAACATATTGATAGTGTATTGGCTCTTGATTTAGTTGATATCGAGGCTATTAGGAAGGCTAAATTTAAAGTAGCAATTGATTGTGTAAACTCTGTTGGGGGATTGATTTTGCCTGACTTATTGAAACAGTTGGGGGTTGAGAAAATAGAAAAATTAAATTGTGATGCTACTGGAGACTTCTCTCATAATCCTGAGCCACTCGAAGAGAATTTAGGAGATATTATGAAGTTGATGAAAGAAGGGCATTTAGATATTGCCTTTGTTGTGGATCCGGATGTGGATCGTTTGGTTGTAATTGCAGAAAACGGAGAAATGTATGGAGAGGAATATACTTTGGTTACTGTAGCAGATTATATATTAAAGCATACACCGGGAAATACAGTTTCAAATTTAAGTTCGACTCGTGCATTGCGTGATGTAACTCACCGTTATGGCATGAAATATAGTGCGGCGGCTGTGGGAGAAGTCAATGTAGTTGCTAAAATGAAAGAGACAAATGCAGTGATTGGTGGAGAAGGTAATGGAGGGGTTATTTATCCTGCGAGTCATTACGGTAGGGATGCATTAGTTGGTATTGCTCTTTTCTTGTCACATTTGGCTCAAGAACAAAAAACAGTCAGTGAATTGCGGACAACCTATCCTGCTTATTTTATGTCGAAGAAAAGAATAGATCTAAATCCTGATATTGATGTAGATGTCTTATTGGAGAAGTTACAAGAACGCTATTCAAAAGAGGAAATCAACACTCTTGATGGAGTGAAAATTGATTTTGCTGATAAATGGGTTCATTTGCGTAAAAGTAATACTGAGCCTATTATTCGTATTTATAGTGAAGCCCGGAGTAGAGAAGAGGCTGATGCGATGGCTGATCAAATAATAAACGATATTCAGCGTTTAATTTAAATATTCTATCATTTAAGTATATGATTATTGTACCTGCTTTTTATTAAAAAGCAGGTATTTTTTAAAAAGTGTAAATGATTTTATTTCTGATTTTAAGTAGTTATTTGTTGGCTTAATAATTTTTGTATATTATAACTCCTAAGGGATTAATAAAGAGGAATCGCCATAACTTAAAAAGCGAAAATCGTGGGAAAGTGCATAGTCATAGATTTCTTTCCAGTGATCCTCTTTAACAAAGGCAGAAACTAATAATAATAAAGTGCTTTGTGGTTGGTGGAAATTGGTAATCATGGCTTTGACCAATTTGTATTCATAACCCGGAGCTATAATGATGCGGGTATGGGTGTTTAATCGATCTAGTTTATGTCGATCCAGATAATCCCATACGTTCTGTAAAGCTTCTACCGCTTTGAGTTTGGTCTCTTGTTCGTAGGGTTGCCATTGATCTACCGCCAGTTCTTCTTCATTTGCATTAGGATGATTCTGCAAATAAACACCAATGTGGTAAAGACTTTCCAATGTTCTAACAGAGGTGGTTCCTACAGCTATTATTTTTGCTTTATAAGCAATGAGCTGAGCCAATGTTTTTTTTGAAACAGAGAAATATTCAGTATGCATTTCATGAGAACCTAACAGATTGTTTTTTACCGGTTTAAAGGTGCCTGCTCCCACGTGTAGGGTAACTTCATCCATCTGGATTTGTAGTTCTTTTAATCTACTTAAAACACGTGGTGTGAAATGTAATCCGGCTGTTGGGGCAGCTACAGATCCTTTAATTTTGGAATAAACCGTTTGATAAGTTATTTTATCATTCTCTACGGTTTTTCTATTTAAGTACGGGGGGATGGGAAGTTCTCCAAACGTTTCTAATATGTCTGCAAAAGTAAAATTAGGATTATCCCAATAAAAGTCTACACGATGTCCTGTTTCATGGGGTTCACCTTTTTTGGCGGTTAATGTAACGTGTTCACCATTTATTATCATTGATTGTTGTAGTTTGTCCTCTTTCCATTTCTTTAAATTTCCAATCATGCAGTACCAAGCAGCCTGTCTTGTTTCTTGAAAGTTAAGGTTATAGTCTGTTGGTTCAGCAGGTTCTAAGCAAAAGATTTCAATTGTAGCTCCTGTTGCTTTTTGTAAACGGATGCGTGCTTGAATAACACGAGTATCATTAAAGACCATTAAATGTTCTTTAGGTAGGTAATCAGCCAAGTTGTAGAACTGGTCTTCATCTATTTTACCTTTATTATAGAGTAATAGTTTAGATTCATCTCTTACTGATAGCGGATATTTAGCTATTCGTTCATCGGGTAAAGGGTAGTTATAATTCTTTATTTTAATTTGTTGTGGACTATTTTTCATCTATGCGTTTTTTTCTACTGCAAAAATAGCGATATTAGCTGAAATAAAAGATGGGTTAATGAAATTCTAATGAGGATATAAAAATGAAAATATGAAAATAGGAGATAAAGTTCGTTTTTTAAATGATATAGGTGGTGGAGTAATTACTGGTTTTAAAGATAAAGAAACAGCTTGGGTTGAAGATGACAGTGGTTTTGATTTTCCCGTATCTTTGCGTGAGTTGGTGGTGATTGAAACTGATGATTATAATATTGCAAAAAAAGAGGTTATAACTGACAAGAAGAAAACAGAGTCTTTAGTTGTGGGGCGGGCTGTTATTGAGGAGCCTGTTTTTGAAGAGAAAGGAAGAGATGTATTAAATGTTTATTTAGGCTTTGTTCCTGAGAATAGCAGAGAATTGCAAACGACAGATTTTGAGGGGTATTTGATTAATGATAGCAATTACTATCTTTATTATACATATCAAAGTGAAAAAGATGGACGTTGGCACTTACGTAGCCATGGTTTGTTAGAACCTAATTCTAAGCTAATGATAGAAAAGTTCGAGAGACAACAGCTGAATGACCTTGAATTTGTTGCTCTTCAGCTCATTCCATTCAAGCACGATAAAGAATATGACCTTAAGCCTGCTGTATCGGTTGAAATAAAAATAGATGTTGTAAAGTTCTATAAGTTACATGTATTTAAAGATACGGAATTCTTTCCTGAGCCGGCTTTGCTTTATGATGTAATAAAGGATGATTATCCTTTTCAGTCGGTTACCATAAATCCAATTTCAATTAAAGAGGCGATTGCCTTACAAAAAAGAATAGATACAACCCCGGAAAAACAACAATCGAAAAAGCATAAGGAAAAGAGTAAAGTAATTGAAGTGGACCTGCATATACACGAATTGTTAGATACTACCCAAGGAATGAGCAATAAAGATATTCTTGAATATCAGTTGAAAGAGTTCAATGCGGTTATGGATGAACACAAAAATAAAAAAGGACAACGGATTGTTTTCATTCATGGTAAAGGTGATGGTGTGCTTAGAAAAGCAATTGCTGATGAATTAAAAAAGAAATATAATCGTTTTAATGTGCAAGATGCTTCATTTAAGGAGTATGGTTTTGGTGCTACTATGGTAACGATACGATGATAAGTTATATTTAATAAATTATTGAATAGGATGTCTTCTGAGATGACAGAGATATCCTATTTTGAGGGACTCTCTCTTAAAGTCTGATAACTTACACACTTTAAGGGAGAGTCCCGATTTACTCCATGATACATCCCTGATTTAATCTTAAAATAAAGTATAAGGAAAAGCTTTCCATTAGTATTAGACAAGTGAGTATTAGTTGGTGCTTTTTTACTCTTCTTTTTGATTATGATTGTTTATGTATTCAGTTGGAGACATACCATAAAATTCTTTGAATGAATTAGAGAAATGGGATAGGTTGTTAAATCCTGTTGCATATGCAACTTCTGAAACGTAAAGTTTCTTGTCACTTGTTAATAAAACAGCAGCTTGTTTTAATCTAATTCCTCGAATGAAATCACGCGCCGATTGATTGGTTAATTCTTTTAATTTACGATGCATATGAACTCTACTCATCCCTACATTTCCGGCAAGCATTTCTACATTAAGATCTGGATTTGAAAGGTTGTCATTAATAACCTTCATAACCTTCTCAATAAAAATCTCATCTGCAGATTTTAATTCAATTTTTTTAATTTTGTCATCCTGATGTTGACTACCGCTGAAGCTACTCTTGAGCCTTTGTCTATTGGCTATTAAGTTATGTATGGTTTGTTTTAATATTTCTGAATTAAATGGTTTAGTTAAATAGGCGTCTGCTCCAATTTCTAAACCTTCTATTTTGTTTTCTACTTGAACTTTAGCAGTTAATAAGATAATCGGAATGTGATTAATGTTGATATTTTGTTTTATTTTTTTACACAAATCGATACCGTCCATTTCAGGCATCATAATATCACTTATTACCAAATCCGGTTTTTCTTTTAATAGAATTTCTAATGCTTCTTTGCCGTTTTTTGCTTCTTTGACTCTGTAGTCCTCCGATATTTCATCTTTTATATATTGACGTATTTCTTCTTCATCTTCAACGATTAGTATTCTATATTTGGTCTTTGCTTTTTTTTCTGTATTAGATATTGTGTCTTCTCGATTAAGAATCTTTGCAACCTCAAGTTTATTTGTTCTTTTTTGTAAGATTTCAGGGTGAATTTCTTGTTGTGGGGTTTCAAATTCATCTGGTTTTAGATGTTTATTTCCTAAGGGTAATCTTATTATAAAACGACTTCCTTGTGCGTCTTCTCTGTTTTCAGCAAACAGTATACCGGAGTGCATTTCGACTAATAACCTTGCTAAATGTAATCCAATACCGGTTCCAAAGTTTGAGTTTGTTTTATCATTCTTAATTTGATAAAACCGTTCAAAAATGTTCTCAATTTGATTCTCATCTATGCCTATGCCACTATCAACTACGGAAATCTCAAAATATTCGCCTATCTGTGTATTCTCTCCTGTTATGAGTGATATTCTTATTTCCCCATTCTTAGGAGTATATTTAAAAGCATTGGAAAAAATGTTCATTAAAACTTTGTCTAAGTTGTTTAGATCAATCCAAACCATTAGTGATTCAAATTTATGCTCAAAACTAAAATCAATATTTTTTCTTTTAGCTTCATACTCAAATGTAAGCATCAAATCTTCTATAAAGCCAACAATGTTAGTTTCTCTACATTTTAATTTCATTTGCCCTTTGTCCAGCTTACGAATATCCATTAATTGGTTTATTAGTCTAAGTATGCGTTGTGCATTACGATAAATCATTAAGTATGTCTTTTGCTTTTTTTGATCTTTATTTTCTTTGATTAGCTTTTCTAATGGGTTTATAATCAAGGTCATGGGGGTTCGTATTTCGTGCGATATGTTTATGAAGAACTGTAATTTAGCTTCACTTATTTCCTTTTCATGTTCTTTCTTTATTAACTCTTGTCGATAATGAATACGTGATATGATATAGTTAATGATTCCATAAATTATGAAAAGAAAGAATATACAATACGCTATGTATGCCCATGTTGATTTATACCAAGGCGGAATAATTTTTATATAATAAGTTTTAATAGGGGAATAATTGCTGTTTTCATAAGCTCTTACTTTTAGCTTGTATTTTCCGGGGGGGAGATTATTATATGTTATTCTATTGGCTCCATTAGTCGTACTTAGCCATTCTGTGTCTATATCCTCTATTTTATACTCATATGATATTCTTTCCGGATTAGAAAATTCAAATGTTGAGAATTCGAAACTAAAAGTGTTATCATTATGATTAAGGGTGAAGTATTCTGTTTCTGATACTGATGAGGAGGATAGTATTTCGTGTTTATTTGATTTGTCTCCTTTTTTTATCGCTCTGTTATAAATGTAAAAATTAGTCAAAGTAACATGAAGTTCTTTTTTTTGTTCAATAATCTCATGAGGAAAAAAGCAGGTAACCCCATTTATCCCTCCAAAATAGACTTTCCCTTGATTGTCCTGATACACTGCGCCTTTTGTGAATTCATTTCCTTGTAATCCATCAGTTGCAAAATAATTAACAAAATGCTTCTCCTTTATCTTGAATTTGCTCATTCCATGGTAGGTACTTATCCATAAGTTTCCTTCCTTGTCTTCACATATGCCGCATATTACATTATTTACTAATCCGTTGTCAGTTGTGAAATGCTTTATTTCTTGCGTTTTTTTATTGAAGTAATAGAGTCCGGAAGTGGTGCCTATCCATATATTCCCTCTTTTATCTTCTAATAATACTTGTACAACTGTTCCTGGTAATATGTTGTTTTTTTCAAAAAAAGTCAGGAATGTTTTCTTTAATGGATTGAAGCAGCTTAATCCTTTAAAATGTCCAATCCAAATTAATCCTTCCTTGTCACACATTATTGTATTAATCCAGTCATTAAAAAGTTCATCTACAGAAAGAATATCCATCTCTCGTTTTGAGGATTCAAAGTGTTCAATAATATTCCCCTTTTTATTTAGTATATATACCCCTGACCCAAATGTTCCAACTAATAATTCCCCCGTATTATTTTCTGTGATAAAGTAAACTTTTTTATCTGCAAAGTATTGGATATATTGACATTCACCTGTCTTTTTATTCATTTTTGCTAAACCGTTCGTGTATGATCCTATCCATAGATTTCCTTCTGAATCTTCAAGAATACTATGAATAATATTAGGAGGGGAATTAGGGTTAGTTGTTTTCTTGAAATGGTAGGTTTCTTTTTTCTTATCAAGAATTCCATATATTCCATCATTATCTGTGCCTACCCAAGTTATACCTTCTTTATCTTTATATATGGCAGTTACTGAACTCGAACCAATAATGTTGTTGTCTATTGATTTATACCCGAAATAGCCAAATTTGTTTTCTGATATAGGAATAAAAAAAAGTCCCTTTTGGAAAAAGCCCAGCCATATGTTTTTATCTTTATCAAATAGAATGGAATGCACTTTTCCTTTAGTCAGATCAAAAGGAACTGAGTTTAATTTATAATCCTCAATGATGTTCTCTTCTTTATTATATACCATCAGCCCTTGTCCGTCTGTACCTATGTATAATTTGTCTTTGTCGTCTATTTGTAAAGATTTTATAAATAATTGAACATTTGAATGGTGTTTAATTGGATGAAATTTTTGTTCTTCAGGATCAAATTTACTCAATCCTTTAGTTAGAGTCCCAACGTATATGTTTCCTTGAGTGTCTTCACTAATCACTGAAATGTTGTTACTGTTTATTGTATGAGGAGCCTGGAATGATTTGATCTCTTTTGTTTTAGGGTCATACAAGTTTAAGCCGTCATTTTCAGAACCAATCCATATTCTGGATTGTGAATCCTCAAAAATGAAATTTAGGTAAATACTATTGAGCGAGAAAGTCAGATCTGATTGGAACTTGAATTTATTGTTGCCTTTTTTTGAATAAAAAATTCCTTGTCCTGATGTTGTGAGCCAAATATCCCCATTTTGGGTTTCTGTGATAGAGGAAATATGAGGGTAAACCAAATTATTCTCTTTTATCAATTCAATATCAAGAAAAGAATCTGTTGCTGAATCATATTTCATTAATCCCTCCATTGTTCCAATATAGAAGTCCCCAGTGCTACTTTCAAATATCGTTCTTATATAATTGTGCCTTATTGAAGTAGGATCTCCTTCAATATGTTTATATGTTGTAAAATTAATCCCATCAAATTTATTTAATCCATATTCAGTGGCAATCCATATATAACCCTCTTTATCTTGATAGATTTGATTTATTAAACTGTTGGATAGTCCATTATCTGTTGAGAAAAAGGTTCTTGTTTGAGCTGTTAGGCTGATACAATAAAAGACACTTATTAATATTGATAGTATGATTTTAAGTTTTTGTTTTTTCATTTTGATCTTTTA
>CAZFXK010000002.1:0-22729 GCA_964522975.1 uncultured Bacteroides sp.
CTTCACCTTTAATGTTTAACTTTAAATAAAACTATTAATTAATACTCTTTTATATACCCCAAATAGCTCTTGAAACATCCTAATTTATGGAATAATTTCATCATTCCTTCAAAAAAAGAAACACGATGAAAAAGCAACTTATATTACTTATGGTATTATTCCTCTCTTTATTTATTAGGGCTCAAGAAGTTTTAATTGATCCAGTAGAAACTATGCCAGTCTTTCCGGGTAGTGAACTTGAAATGAACCAATTTATAAAAGAAAATCTATACTATCCATGGGCTAATGATTCAGTCAAAGGTCAAGTACATACTCTTTTTATTATTAATCAAGAAGGAAACACAACAAAGGTGGAAATAAAACAAGGACTTAATCCTTTAGCTGATACTATTGCCGCCAACATAATCCGAAAAATGCCTCAATGGAAGCCTAGTGAATTAGACGGCCTTCCTGTGTGTTCTAGATATGTTCTTCCAATTCCGTTTAATCCTAATGATATTGAGAAAGATAAAAAATTAAATACCAGCGATACTACTCCCACTTTTCCCGGAGGAGAGGAAGCAATGTACAAATTTATTGCAGATAATTTTAAATATCATAATCCAAATTTGAATATCCAAGGAAAGATTGTAGCTCGCTTTATTATTGATTCCAGTGGTAAAATTCATTATCCTCATATCTTAAAATCAATACATCCTACATTCGATAAAGAAGTGCTTAGAGTTATAAAATTGATGCCGAATTTCATCATACAAAAAAAAGGATCAGTAGGTTGCTATTTGTTTACTTTACCCATTATTTTTAAAATAGAGGAAGACCAATTATTCTAAAATAAATTAACCCTTCAATTAACTTTGTTTTCTATTTTTTATACACTCCCAATACATTATTTGAGCATAATGATTATCGTTTTATGACAAAATAAGCAAAGAGCATTTACCACTTGTCGAAAACCCATATCAGTCACATCGACATATCACACAGTGACATAGCAAACGAGCAGCCAAACAGACATAACTTATCCAAACCCATATTGGGTATGGGAGGCTATCTGCTCAATTTACCTAGTATCATAAACCATTTGTCCATTTTGCTTATTTAACAAACCGCATACTTACCTCATCTACAATAAGAACTTTTGCTGAAATAGCCGTTTTCAAAGTCTTCATATTCGGTTATTTTATTCAAAATTGAAAGCAAATTTTCAATTTACAGTCTGCCATTTTTCAAAAACATTAGTTTCCCTGTTATTTTTACACAATTTTACTAGAGTAAGTACACCTGGTTCTTCAGTGCAAAAAAGCAAAGGGGACACCGTTATGCGATATCCCCTTTTAAATGGTCATGCTATAATAAGCTTAATTAAAAAGTGTAATAGAATCCGAATGTAATATCTTCACCACTGAATCTGAATCCGTAACCATCGTTACCGAGAGCATAATCATCGCGGTAACCCAAGAACCCCACCTTACCTACCAAACTGAAATTATCGCTCAGTTTAATAGCTAATCCCGGTCTCAAACCAATTTCAAACCCGGAGTCGGAATCCTCATATTTCTCTTTTACAGTAGAAAGCCCTATTCCGGCTTCAGCAAATAAGCGAATTACTTTAGTTTCATAGAAGAAGTAACGGAAATAAGGAGCAAAATAGAAAGCTTTAGCTGAAAGGTTTTTATCTAAACTTACGCGTGTAAATCCTAAAATTGCACCTACAGCCATATTGTCGTTAAATCCATATCCTACTTCGGGTGCGATATTATAAGAGGTAAAATCAGCATCACTATTATGCCATAATCCTACGCTACCACCAACATAAACCTGTGCTTTAACCGATAAAGCAGCAACTATTACAAACACCAATACTAAAATCTTTTTCATTTTCTTATCTTCTTTAGTTAAACATTTTTTAGGCTTAATCCTAAAACAACCTTAAAAATAGTTGGAGGGCACAAAGATAGAAGAGTTTTTTGATATCCAGCATAACCTGATAAATATTTTTACAGATTAACCACTCCTCCTTAATAATGCTTACATTTCAAATCCTGCATAAATAGAACAAGCACTCTGAATAAGGGGTAAATAATCAGAGGAGTTATCAAAGTAGCCGCAATCACTACCGTCTACTTGTATAGCTTCAAAACTTTTATAAAACCGAATTCATTCATTCCGATTTTATGACACATCCGTCCCTCATCAAATAATAATCAACATATAATCACCACTTAAAAAGAGAAAAAATATTCAAAGAAAAGTACTCATTTGGGCAAAAAGAAAGGTTGGTTCTACCCTATTTTCTAAAATAAAATATCCAATCAAGAAAAATAGACCTCGTTAAGATGTATTAAAAAAAATTAATCATTACAATAGACGTTAAATCCCTTATTTTCCTTACATTTGTAGCAATTTTATAAAAGTGAGTAATTAAAAAAACGAATTATGCTTATTCGTCTAATTTTTAGATTTCTAAGCATAGTTATTCTATCAATCATTTATAATTATTATGTTAAAGGATATTTTGGCTATTTCTGGAAGGCCGGGATTATACAAGTTGGTAACACAAAGTAAAAACATGTGGATTGTTGAGTCTCTTAACCCACAAAAAAGACGCTTTCCTGTTCCCGCACATCAAAAAGTAAGCTCTTTAGCTGATATTGCCATATATACGGACGAGGGTGAAGTACCATTGCACGAAGTCTTTAATGCAATCAAAGAAAAAGAAAAAGGACAAAAAACAATACTCAATACTAAACGAGCAACCGGTGAACAATTCCGATCCTACTTGGCTGAAGTACTTCCCAGTTTTGATCGTGACCGAGTTTTTGTTTCTGATATAAAGAAATTGCTAAATTGGTATAATACGCTAATCATTAATGGCATTACGCTTTTTCAAGAAGCAGAGAATGAAGAGATAGAAACCATAGAAGAAGAACAATAAAACTCAAGATTCTAATCTCAACTCAATACTTAATAAAAGAGCGAACTACATTCTAGTTCGCTCTTTTATTTAACATATAAGTCTCTCCCAGACCGACAGCCGTTAGGTCTGGGAGAGACTACCCTTCGGTCTGGGTTAAACCATCAGTCGGTCCCAGACCTTCTGTTTTATGCTAGAAATAATCTGTTTCCATTTTCTTTTCCAGATCCAAAGACTTTTCATTTATCAAGCTTCATTCAGTGGCATTTAACGATCTAAAAGAATAATCCCATCAGCACAAATTAGTTAAGAGGAGTTAAAAGATAAAAAGTAATTAAACGTTTCATTTTAATTTGAGTCATACTAATAGATTACAACAAAAAATCATTTAAAAATATAATTATGAGAAAAAGAATAACTTTACTATTAATGATTTGTGTGCTAGGCACTACTTTTACTTTTGCACAACGCAGAGATTACCGAAGAGCCCCAAGGAGAGAATACACTCAAAGAACCATATCTTCTGAAGATCGTGCAAAACGTATGACTGAACGTATGACTTTTGATTATGTGTTAACAGAAAAACAAACAGAAAAAGTACTTAAATTAAATGAGGATTGGGTTAAAAAAACCGCTGAACTATCTAAAAAGTACAACTTAAGAAGGGGTAGAGATAACGACAGTAATCAAATTTGTTATTATGATTTGAGTGAATCAGATCGTGATGCATACCAAAAAGAAAGAATCAAATTGATTGATAACTTCGATGCACAGCTAAAGAAGATATTAACAAAGGAGCAATATGCTAAACACGAAAAAAGAGTTGATTCACGTTATAATAAAGGAAGGGGTTGTTATTTCTGTGATGGAGAAGGATATAACCGAAAAGGGGATTATCGCCATAAACGGCAAGGAAGAAGATGGTAATCTGACATTGAAAACTTTTTCATAGTGTTAAACCATACAACCTAAGAGCAAGGTGATATTCATCTTGCTCTTTTCTTTTCAAAATCTTCTGCTATTTAATTACACAAGTAATTCATTACCCCACGCCACCTAAGCAAGTAAACTAAATGATGCTCATTAGCTTGAAACATCCATTCGTTTCTGTGTTCTTTTTTTAGCTGTATTAAGCATCACCAAGGTTACCGCAGTAACGACTAAACTAAGTCCTACAAAGCTTCCCTATGTAAAAGCCTCTTCAAAAATAAATACACCACATAATATGGCAACGATAGGTTCGGCTGCTCCCAAAATCGAAGTAATGGTTGAACCTACATTTTTAACAGCCAGCATCAGCGTAATTAAAGATACAACGGTAGGAAAAAGAGCTAACAAACTTAAATTCAACCAAGCCTTTGCACTGGGAATTATTTGTATGCCCTCTGGGGTAAATTGAGCAAAAAGTGCATAAAATAAAGCACCTAACACAAGGACATAAAAGGTTATCACTTTACTATCTAATTCACGAATACCTCGCAGATTTAACCCTACAATATAAATACCATACGTAAAAGCGGTTGTAAGAGCTAATAACAGCCCCAATACAAGGGTTCCTAAGGTGTTGCCTTGCAAATATTGACCTCCACTACTTCCTGAGGAGGCTAAAAAACCCACTCCAACTATTGCTAAAAATGCAATTAGTAGTAATTGTTTCGATATTGTTTCTTTATAGAAGAATGCCATTAAAAACACAACGACAACCGGATACAAAAAATGGATGGTGGTGACTATTCCACTAGGAATATAATTATAGGAATAAACCAACCCAACGGCAGTGGCTGCATAGAACACACTAATAAAAAATAGGCGAATGAAAGATCGGAACGATATAAACAGACTCTTTCTATCGATTAAGCATAGAATAGCAATTAAACCGGCCGACAACACATATCTATGAAAAACAATCGACAACTCGTTCATCCCCTCTTCTTGTATAAGAGGCAGGGTAAACAAGGGAATTAAGCCAAAAGTTCCGGATGAAATTAAAGCAAAGAGAATACCTTTGATTTTGCCTAAAAAAAGAAATTTAGATTTCATTTTGAATATGAAATGATAAACTATTTCACCCCATC
Organism: uncultured Bacteroides sp.; assembly: GCA_964522975.1. Lineage (GTDB taxonomy): Bacteria > Bacteroidota > Bacteroidia > Bacteroidales > Bacteroidaceae > Bacteroides_E. The sequence goes on from CAZFXK010000002.1 coordinate 4,990, forward strand.
ATTCATTAACAGCTCAGTAAGATCGCCCTGCCAATCTTTTTGAGGAGAGACCAAATAGGTTTTGAAACCCAGTTTTTGTGCAGCTTCAATATTTTTTGGACCATCATCAATGAATAAGGTTTCCGATGGATTTAAATTTGCATCTTTAACCATAAAATCAAAGATTTCACGATGAGGTTTTATATATCCAATTTCGTAAGAGGTATATATTTTATCAAAATAATCATTTAACGATTTTCCATAAGATGAGAAATCAGGAGATTGTGCCCACGATTGAATAAATGGATTTGTATTGCTCAATATATACAGGCTATAATCCGGTTTTAAAGACTCAATATAGTCTAATCTTGATTCATCTAACGCTAAGAAAAATGAGAGCCAAGCTTTTTTCACTTCAGCATAGGAAAGTTCTTCACCAACCAACTCAGAGAGTTTTTTGCAAAATGTAATATCATCAATAGTCCCCTCTTCTACTTCAAGGAAAATACCCTTTTGAGCATATAATCCCAAATAATGTTCTATGTCGGCCATTCCTATTTCTTTAAATTGACGGATGGCCTTACTTTTATCTATATCGACAATTACTCCTCCAAAATCAAAGACTAAATTCTTTATCATTTGTATCACTTATTATTCATTACGTTAAAAAACAATGCAAGATAAACATCTTTATCTTCAATTCAGATTAAAATTAAAAAATATTGTTTTCCACTTATTTTCTAAAAACGAAGTAATGAATCTTTAGAAAACGATATAAAAAAGATATATTTGCCTGAAACAGAATACAAAAAGAGAAAATAATGATAACACAAGTTGAGTTTTCACTTCAATCAAAACCAAGAGGTTTTCATTTAGTGACGAATGAAATAGAACACCATTTACCCAAACTGCCAAAAAGTGGAATACTTCATCTTTTCATTAAACATACTTCTGCCGCCTTAACTATAAACGAAAATGCAGATCCTGATGTAAGAACTGACTTAAACACTATTTTCAATCGCTTAGTAAAAGAAAAAGAGACCTACTACACACATATACTGGAAGGAGCAGATGATATGCCTGCACACGCTAAGTCAACACTGGTTGGAGTTAGTATTACCCTGCCCATTACTAATGGAAGACTAAACTTAGGAACCTGGCAAGGTATTTATCTTTGTGAATTTAGAAATCATGGAGGAAATCGCAGAATTGTAGCTACCATCATTGGGCAAGAGTAATTTGCTTTTTCTATAACTAAGGATAAGCCAATAAACACCCACCTGATTATCATTGGAGGTCATCAAAAAAAGGAAATCCATTATCCCATCTCTGGTTTTCTCCGTGAAATGAAAACTGAACATAAAATATCCGGGGCAAACAGAAAGCCATAGCACAGTCCTTTTTCTTATAGATTACTTTACCAAGCCACACTTTACCATCGTTATAATATCTCCATTCCAAAGAAAGCCCATATTCCTCATTTACACCCTGTCTTGAAATTCTTTAAAAACAACATAAGTATCATTTAAATCCTCCTTGAGCATTTCTATACTTGGATAGATTTCTTTATCTCATAATAACTACATTTTCCCGTTTTATTTAAATTAATTGAAAATAGCAGCGAAAATCGCTTCCATAAATAACCTGACAAATAAGATAAAGCTCCTTTAAAACAACATCGGCCTTAAATTTGTAATTTAAGTCCGATGTATTTATAAATATAGGAAAAGTACTTTTCTTCTATTTCCAAAGAAGGACAATATCAATATCCATATTTACACCCAATGCATCAGTTGGACTTACATTGGTAGCAAAATCAGAATAAGTCAGGTAAAAATGAATATTTTCCTCTTCTACTGTATAATGCAAGGTTTGAGTCCATAGAAAATTTTTCGATTCATCTTCTACTCCATAATGGAGAACATAAGGTAAAGGTGTTTTTAACCCTCCCCTGCCTTCCGGATAACAATAAACAACAATAACTCCATTTTTATAAATAAAATCTTTTATTTCCGGGACAGGATATGACGCAACCCATCTAGAATTTAATTCATCAATACCCACTTCTCCCTCTAATACCCAATCTTCAGGTTTAAAAGTATATTCTACAATAAGCCAGTTCATCCCAGATTCGCCAGAGATCCCGGGTTCTCCTGGAGGCCCCATAGGTCCGGTATCACCTTCACAAGCAAACAGAAAAAGAAGAATAACACTTAAAATACTTAATCTTTTCATTTTATTTTCAAAATATTACTAAAAACGACAATAAAGACAAAAATAGAAGTTTATACTTATAAAAGAAAGAATAAAAGGATATACAGTAAACTTATATCTAAATTTAACATAATAAAATAACATTTTGCTTCACAAACACGGTTTATGCTATCAAAAAAAACAAAACATTCGCTTAATTTAAGGAAACAGATTAAAAAATCAGAGAAAAGAAGTATCATAAGAAAGTAACAAGCAGAGAAGTTCATCCTCTTCTGTTAAGACCATTGATTCAACTTAAAAAAAAGACTTGTGTCAGCACATTTAAAGAAAAGAAACAGAGAGAAATAAGCTTTTGTTAAAATGAAAGCATAAAAAAAGGATTTCTTTCGAAATCCTTTTTTATAAGTGAAGGGAATGAGGCTCGAACTCACACGATATTGCTATCACTACCCCCTCAAGGTAGCGCGTCTACCAATTCCGCCACCCCTCCATTTATTAAAAATTCCATTGCAAGATTCTAACCAAAATTAAAGTCAAATATGCACAATGTCCACTTTCATCAGTACAATCGTGTCTATTATTTTACTATCTGGGTTGGCAACAGAAAAGAGCGGAAAACGAGACTCGAACTCGCGACCCCAACCTTGGCAAGGTTGTGCTCTACCAACTGAGCTATTTCCGCATTGCGAATACAAACATATATATAATTAAAATAAATACAAACCCAACAGTCTGTTTTTAACAATTTATTTTAACTCATTCTACCTCGATAATCCTCATAAGTGAACTCACGGTATACCACAGCCTCATCTTTCATTGTCCAAATTCCCATACCCGGATGATGCACCCCATTAAACATATTTGTTTTTACGGTGGTATAATGAATCATATCTTCAAACACCAAAACATCGCCTACCTTCAACTCTTTCTGAAAGCTCCAATCACCCATGTAATCTCCACTTAAACAAGAATTTCCACCTAATCGATAAATAAAAGGACCTTCATCACCAATTATTGCACCACCTACTTCAGGCTGATATGGCATCTCTAGACAATCGGGCATATGACACGTAAAACTAACATTTAATAGGGCTGTCTTTATCCCTTTATCTTCTACTATATCAATAACCTTTGAAGTAAGCACACCGGTTTGCCAAGTAAAAGCGGATCCCGGTTCCAATATGATTTGTAAATGAGGATATCGACTTTTCAACCCCTTTAACACGCGTATCAAATGTTGAACATCATATTCTTTATGTGTCATTAAATGGCCACCCCCTAAATTCAACCACTTAATCTGATTAAACCAATGAGAAAACTTTTTTTCTATATAAACCAAGGTACGTTCTAACGCATAAGAAGAAGATTCACAATGTGTATGACAATGAAACCCTTCGATTCCTTTGGGTAATCTTTTAGGTAATAAGTCATAGGTTACACCAAAACGAGAGCCGGGAGCCGTAGGATTATAAAGTTCAGTTTCTACTTCAGAGTATTCGGGATTAATACGCAAACCACAAGATATGCCTTTATCTCTTGTCCTTGGGTACAAATGATTAAACTGTGTCAATGAGTTAAAAGAGATGTGACTACTATACTGCACAATTTCATCAAACTCCTCATCTACATAAGCCGGAGAATAAGTATGAGCCTTATTACCAAACTCCTCTACTGCCAATCGTGCCTCAAAAAGCGAACTGGCAGTGCTATATTCAACATATTCTCTGAAAATGGGAAAGCTTTTCCACATTGCAAATGATTTAAAAGCCAATATAATTTCAACATCAGCTTCCTGTGCTACCGATTTTATCAACTCTAAATTCTCTCTCAACCGTTTTTCGTCGATTATATAACAAGGATTCGGAAATTGTGTAATATCCATATTTATTTGTTTCTATTTTATTCTAATCTAATACCTTGAACCGGGCAAAACGTAATAATAACTGCTTTTCTCCTGCGTGCTTAAACTGTATCTTTGCTTTTGCATTATCTCCTACTCCTTCCACACTAATCACCTCTCCCAGTCCAAAACGTTCGTGTTCTATAGTCTGTCCGGGAGTTAATTCCGGAATATTACTTGTTGAAGAATCGACAGTAGGAACTATCGTTTTTACCTTTCTAAGAGTTCTTGTAGGTTTAGAAGCCTGTTCCATCGGAGTATCCTTCTTATCGAATAACGAACGTCCTCGAGATGATACATTAAAGGTAGATGTTCTGAATTGACTTGAAGCTCTATCTATTGTATTTCTCAAGGCAAAAGTTTCGGGCATTTCCAGATATTCAGCATCAATCTCTTTTAGGAAACGACTCGGTATACCCGGCTCTGTCTTCCCATACCGAAAACGGGATTTAGCATAAGACAAGAAGCAGTTCTCCTCAGCTCGGGTTATTGCTACATAAAATAATCGACGTTCTTCTTCCAAGGCATTGGGCGAATAACCGGACATTCCACTAGGAAACAGATTTTCTTCCATTCCTACTACAAATACATTTTTGAACTCCAAACCTTTTGCAGAGTGAACGGTCATCAGAGTTATCTTACGATCTTCTTCATCACCAACATCTTGGTCTGTCAACAAAGAAACTTCAGAAAGAAAATCGGACAGATAAACTTGATCATTCCCTTCTTCTTCTCTTGATCTACAAAAATCATTAATACCGTTCAGAAGTTCTTCTATGTTCTCCTTACGGCTCATACTTTCCGGTGATGTATCTTTAATGATATCTGCTAAAATGCCTGTCTCTTTTATGATTCGCAAAGCCAAATCATAAGCATTACGTTCGGAAGAATCCATTATAAATGAATGAATTAATTTTTCAAATTGAAGCAAGCGATTTAGGGTTCCTTTATTCAATCCCAACTGAAACTTCTCCGGATTCTTTAACACTTTCCATAGACTCACCCCATTCTGAGTGGCCGTTTCTAATAGCTTGTCTTGAGAAACCTTACCAATACCACGTGTAGGATAATTAATGATGCGTTTAAAGGCTTCTTCATCGTGAGGGTTGACTACTAATCTAAAATAAGCTATTGCATCTTTAATTTCTTTACGTTGATAGAAAGACAAACCTCCATATATGCGATAAGGCAAACCTTTTTTACGCATGGATTCCTCAAAAACACGACTTTGTGCATTTGTTCGATACAGAATAGCAAAATCGGAGTATTCATAATTAGAGTTTCTTTTTAACTCAACCATTTTGTTTACTACAATCTCTGCTTCTTCCAAATCGCTATAAGCCTCAATTAACTTTATTTTATTACCTACTTGATTATCCGAAAACACCTCTTTAGGAATTTGCTTCTCATTCTTCTTAATCAAACTATTGGCTGCACTTACAATATTTTGAGTTGAACGGTAATTCCGCTCTAACTTAAAAACCTTAGCATTTGGGTAGACTTTTGAAAAGCTTAAAATGTTATCTATGTTTGCTCCCCGGAATGAATAAATGCTTTGAGCATCATCTCCTACAACACAAACCTTCTGATGCTCCCGTCCTAACAAAGTAACTATGGCATGTTGCGCACTATTCGTATCTTGATATTCATCCACTAATATATACCGGAATTGTTTTTGATATTTCTCAAGTACTTCCGGATGATCTCTTAAAAGCAAGAAAGTATAGAGTAATAAATCATCAAAATCCATGGCCCCTGCTTGTCGGCAACGCTCCCAGTAAGATACATAAATGGCTTGTATGGCCGGCATCTGAGCATTTTTATCGCCTTCATAAAGTTCTTTATGCATAGCGTAGGCAGAAGGTGTAATTAAATGATTTTTTGCATTTGAAATCCGGGCTTGTACAATACTCTCTTTATATTTTTTTTCATCTAGATTCATTTGTCTGATGATAGTGCGAATTAAATTGCGACTATCTGAAGAATCATAAATGGTAAAATGAGAAGGGAAACCTAATATATCCGCTTCACGTCTAAGAATACGAGAAAAAATAGAATGAAATGTGCCTACCCATAAATAATGTACCATCTCTTCTCCTACTTGCTGTGCAATTCTTTCCTTCATCTCGCGGGCCGCTTTATTGGTAAAAGTCAAAGCCAATAGATTCCAAGGCTTATATCCCATCTCTAATAAATGGGCAATTTTATAAGTTAAAACACGTGTTTTACCTGAACCTGCACCGGCAATGACTAGTGAAGGCCCATCATTGTATAAAACTGCAGCTCGCTGATTATCATCTAATTCTGTTAAATAGTTAGGCATACAATCCTCTTCCTTTAATTAAATTACAAAGACAAAGATATAAGAAAGTTTATTGAACAGAGAACAATTTTAGGGGTTATGACGTTTTAATATTTGAAAAAGGTTTCATTAATTAATTTAATAAATAAAGCATATGAAACTATTATTAACCACATTAATTCTTATGATTATGAATTTTGATATGCCCAAATTACCGTATGCAAATGATGCATTACAACCAGTTATAAGTGAAGAAACTATAGATTTTCATTATGGTAAACACTTACAAAACTATGTAAATACATTAAACAACCTAATTAAAGGTACCGAGTATGAAAACAAATCATTGAACGACATTGTCAAAACTGCACCTGATGGAGGTATTTTCAACAATGCCGGACAAGTATTAAATCATACTTTATACTTTTTACAATTCACCGGTTCTCAAGAACAAAAAGAGCCTAAAGGAAAATTAGCCGAAGCTATTAAACGCGACTTTGGTAGTTTCCAGGAGTTCCAAAATGCATTCAATGAAGCATCTACTACTTTATTTGGATCCGGATGGTCTTGGCTATCTGTAGACCAAGATGGTAAATTACAGATAACAAAAGAAACGAATGGTAGCAACCCTCTTCGTCACGGATTAAAACCTTTATTGGGATTTGATGTTTGGGAACACTCTTATTATCTTGATTACCAAAACAGACGTGCAGACCATATCAAAGCATTATGGGACATCATTGACTGGCCTGTTGTTGAAAAAAGATTCGAAGAGTAATCCTTTCCTTTGATCAACACAACTAAATTATAATGAAAAGACGAGTAGCTTTTGCTATTCGTCTTTTTTCTTCAGTTTCTCCTACTAACTTTAGACATCTCTTTCCACACATCTTCTTCAACAATCGGCATAAAAAATCCCTCATTCGGTCTCACATGGAATAAAATAGATTAGAGTAAGAGTAGAAACCTCTTAAATATTCACAAGTCACGAAAAAAACACCTATTTTTGTAATTAATACTTATGTGTTTCATAAACAGAGAATAACGTGGCAAAAAGAAAAAAACAACACCCTATATTAGAAAAAGTAACCATAACCGACGTTGCAGCAGAAGGAAAGGCCATAGCCAAAGTAGATGATTTAGTCATTTTCGTGCCTTATGTTGTGCCGGGTGATGTGGTTGATTTACAACTTAAAAGAAAGCGCAAACGATTTGCTGAAGCTGAAGCCATTCGTTTCCATAATTATTCGTCCACACGCACGGAACCCTTTTGTGAGCATTTCGGGATTTGCGGGGGATGCAAATGGCAAATGCTTCCTTATGAAGAACAATTAAAATATAAGCAACAACAGGTATACGACAACTTGAAACGAATTGGAAAAGTGGATTTTCCGGAAATCACTCCTATCATAGGTTCTAAAAAAACCACTTTTTACCGAAACAAATTGGAATTTACCTTTTCAAACAAACGTTGGCTTACTCGAGATGAAATAGAACAAGATGTTATATACGATCAAATGAATGCACTTGGGTTCCATATTCCCGGAGCGTTTGATAAGGTGTTAGACATCAACTCGTGTTGGTTACAAAGCGAGTTATCCAATAAAATACGCAATGCGATCAAAGAGTATGCATTAACACACGATTACTCTTTTTTTGATATCAGAGAGCATGAAGGTATGTTACGGACATTAATTATCCGGACTTCTTCTACAGGAGAAGTGATGGTTATCCTTTCTTGTCAAATTAAATCGGATAAAGAGAAACAACTTTTTGATGACCTATTGCACTACCTATCGGAGACCTTTCCTGAAATCACCTCTTTACAATATGTTGTAAATAACAAAGTCAATGAAATCATCACCGACTTAGAAATTCACACCTATAAAGGGAACTCCTACTTATATGAGGAGATGGAAGGATTAAAATTTAAGATAGGCCCTATTTCTTTCTATCAAACAAATTCGGAACAAGCTTATGAACTTTACAAAGTCGTTCGCAATTTAGCTAAACTAAATAGAAATGAACTTGTCTACGATTTATACACAGGAACAGGAACCATCGCCAATTTCATCGCTCGTGAAGCAAAAGAGGTTGTAGGCATAGAATATATTCCGGAAGCCATTGAAGATGCAAAAGAGAATTCCCGCATCAACAACATAACAAACACCAAATTCTTTGCAGGCGATATGAAAGACCTCCTTACGCCAAATTTTATCATTGAACATGGACAACCCGATGTAATCATTACCGATCCCCCTCGTGCAGGTATGCATAAAGACGTGGTTGAGGTAATTCTACAAACGGCTCCTTCACGCATTGTTTATGTAAGTTGTAATCCTGCTACCCAAGCACGCGATGTAGAACTGTTAAGTGAAAAATATAAAATTGCTGCAGTTCAACCGGTGGATATGTTCCCTCATACCCAACACGTAGAAAATGTTATATTATTAGAAAAGAAAGATGAAGAATAGAAAAGACAATTATGCTAGGGCCAAAAGTAGGTTTACAAATTATCAGGTAACTGAGTCTACTACATTAATGGAGTTCTTAGCACAAAAAATGCCTGAAGCCAGTAGAGCAACATTAAAGAATCTTTTAACCCGAAGATTAGTACATATCAATGGAGTCATTACCACTCAATACAATTACCCACTGGAATCCGGTATGAGAGTCCAAATCAGCAATGATAAGAATAGAATGCCGTTTAAGAGTGATCTCATCAATATTGTACACGAAGATGCTTATTTTATCATCATCGATAAGTTTGCCGGTACTCCATCTAGTCCCATTCGTGGAAGAGAAACTAAAAGTTCGGCCTTGTATATATTAGAAAACTACATCAGAAAATATAACCCCCGAAGAAAAATATATCCTATCTATAAGATGGATGAGGAATTTTCCGGACTAATGGTTTTTGCCAAAGATGAGCAAACCAAGGAATCTTTTGAAGATAAATGGAATACTTTAGTAAAAAACTATGCTTTTTTAGCCATTTGTGAAGGAAAACCTCAAAAAGATTCAGGGCTTATCACCTCTTGGATGATTGATGGACAGGTCTATTATGCTCACTCCTCTATGAGTAGTCAACAAATTAATAAAGCAGAAACAAAATACCGAGTGATTAAAGAACTTCCTCAACATCGTTTTTTAATTGAATTTTCTCCTGCTTCACCTAAAGCAAATCAAATAAGACTTCACGCAAAAGAGTTGGGGTGTCCCATTATTGGTGATAAAAAATTCCATCCTGACAGTAAAAGTGAGAATTTATTGGCTCACGCATTTAAATTTGATTTCATTCACCCGGTAACGAAAGAATTCATCCAAATAGAAAAACCTCTACCCAATTATATGCAAGCTCTTTTATAAGAGTTTGCATTTTACCTTACCCGATAAAAACTTACCTGAATCCCTCTTCCTATTTCAAAATCTCTCTCATTAAAATAGAATTCACCTTCTATTCTATTACGACTCATAGACCAAACCTGCAGAAAACAGACATTACGAGCATAATCTAAAATCAACACATCTCTATCGTATGGGGACCAAAACCAGTTAAATTCTTTTCTACCATAGAGTGCACCATCCCAATCATAAAACTGTTCCTCAAATCCATATTCATCCCAAGCAAAATAAAAGACACTAAACAAAGGTTCTCCGGAAGAATTAGATTCGTATAAATCAACCTCCCAGTATTGATTCACTAAATAATCCTCATATATCCAATCATCATCACAAGAAACAGTGAAGATAAAAAAAGAAAACAAGAGCAGAATATAACGTTTATACATAGATTCTTAATTTACATTTAATTTATATAGATGTAAAAATAAGCATTATATTGAAATAAGAATAAAAATTACAAAAAAAGAGACCCGAATTGGATCGAATCTCTTTTGTTATAACTTTTCTACAACCTAAAACAGGTTGATATTAAAATTCATTATTCATCAGCAGCATATTCGTCTACCTTTCCTGTATCCTCTGATGTTCTTCTTAAAGCTTTCCACTCTTTATCACCCACACATTTAAATTCATAGGTATAATATGCATTCGTTAAGGTAGAGCTTGGGTCAGTATAAATTAGTACCCGTGTTATTTTAGCCAATTGCTCAATTCCTGAAACCTCCGGAACCGCATTAGGATGGGCAGAAGCCAAAAATATGGCTAAACCTTGTATCGTTCGTTCATCCATGAATTTTGTTTTCTCTTTAGCATCTCCACTAATAGGGTATGCAGGGTCTTTTGAACGATCTTTATCTCTATATGTTATATTCGTGAAATGGGCATTAAATCCATAATAAAATTCAGCATTCCCTCTATCATCTAAGAGTTCCTTGTTTTCAAGTCCTTCATGAGTAGCGACATAATCAACCACCATTTGAAAACCAGTAGTGTTTTTATTAAAATCGATTAATAGAGTAGGATCGAATAACCAACCGTCTTTTTCTGTTAAAATAAATTGAGATTGAGACTCAACTTCCCAAGTTGTACGTTTCCATACCTCATTCGTCAATATGTATTCTTCAGCCGTTGCTTTATCCGACCAAGTATAATAAACCACCTTTTTTACCGTCCCATCCATTTCATAAGGATATTTTTGACTTAAGAAAATGGGGATTTTATGATAAGCCACCTCAGGTTTGCTTATATTTGGATAACCTTCTCCCATAGCCGTATATTCCTCAGGCTGAATAACCACTAAAGAATTATCCGCATCTAACGCCCATTCATTATTTCCTTTATGTTCAAAAACGGCATATTGTAACTCCCTATCTTCAACTGCAATACCGGGCACCAATTTTGAAATTTTGAGGTTATCCAGTTGATAAGTAGTTGTTTTTCTATCATTGCCTTCAAGACCAGGACTTTCATCTCCATCATACTGGAAGGCTACATAAATTTTCTTTCCTTTATAGGCATCCAACAACATTTCCCCGGCAGGATGCATATTCCCATCTTTAACCCCTAAATCAAACTGATTGGAAACATCTGTCCAGGTAGCCTCCTTAATTTTATTTTCATCTCCCGAGAAGTCTGTAGAGATTAAAACCGATAAGATATCCTGCGTAAAGTTTCTTACATTAACATCAAAAGACAATTTAATGCCCTCTACGTTTTCTAATTCAACGGCAGGAGTAATTAACCATAAATCGTTTTTACCTTTAGATTTATATGAACTAACATTTGCATAATTATTACCACTAAAGGAACGTCCTTCCCATTTATAAGTTCCAACCAAATCCACATTAATCCAACCCTCAAGATTAATCTCCTCATAAGCTACTAATGCTTCAAAATCCTCTTGAAGGAAATAAGATTCTACGGTTTCATCTTTGGGTTCATCTTTTGAATAGTAATAGTTTACATTCTGTTTTACACCTGCTTCAGCATCCGGAAATTGAACAGCTAAAAGAGCCGGAATTTCATCTTTAGGAGCTTTTTTCGGAGTAAACGCTTCAACATACATCTGCTCATCTCCCCAAACCGTTTGATAATCCGCAGTAGAGATCTTATAAGACTCCCCAGCATAAGCCGCAATGTTTTCATCCACATTGTGAATCTCTTTATAACCAACCTTAACGGAAGAAGTTGGATCAGCAGCAAAATATTCCTTGGCTAATAACTTTGGCAAATAGGTTGCTGCCGGAGCCACAGTTGGAGAAAAAGCTTTATGCTGATTAATGAAATCTTTTGCCTCTTTATCCTCATCGCCTAAAGCAGACACTAATGTAGAATAAAGAGCATCATTCATTGCAATCTCTTTCCTTACGATATTCTTTACTCCTGTTTTCTCTTCAAAGCCTTCAAAATCGGTTGTAGCATTATCACAGGCAAAGAAAAGACCTACAACACAGAAGAAGGCTACTATTTTATATCTATAATTTTTCATACTATCTCAAATTTAGAATTGAATTTTTAAAGAAACGGTATAAGTCGTTCCAAATCCATAAAACACAGCTACATCGTCCCAGTTACCCCCACCATTACGAGCCTTAAAATCTTGAGCATCTGTAATGTACTCTTTATTCAGCAAGTTATTAACGTTTCCATAAAGAGTAGCCTTAAGTCCGCCAATGTTAAATTTGTAATTAGCAAACAAGTCGAGCACACCGGCAGAAGGCATCCGCCAAGGAGTATAGTAAACATGAGCATCTTCAGGCTTCCCAATATTAGGATCATCAATCTTATAATCCGCATAATTTCTACCAAAAAAGGTATAGTCCATTCCTATGGTTAAATTTCTATCGAATAATTTATAACTACCTCCTATATTAAATGTGGTTTGAGCCGAGTTTCCAACCCTCACATTTTTCATATCAACAACAGCTACATTATTATCAGAGATTTGTTGTACCTCTTCGGATGACATACCGGCCGTTCCATTGGGAAATAAAGGTTTTGAATCCGCTCCTAATTGATTTCCTAAATCATCATAAAGTTTTGCACTAGCTCTGGAGTCCCAAATCCAGTCTCCTAAAGAGAACATACCCTTAATTTCAAAATCCTTGAAAGGCGTTGCTCTAAACTCCAACTCAATTCCTTGGTGACGAGCATCAATCCCTTTCAAATTCAAGAAATATAATTCATCAAAACTCTTTACCATTGTTTTATCCAACCATTTGGTATGATATAAATTCACATCCGCACTAAAATAACGGGATTTAAACCCATACCCCAATTCAACAGAATACGATTTCTCATTCACCGCATCCTTATTTACCGCATTACTTTGATCCACACGTGTAAAATAGCTACGCATATAAGGAGCTCGAGAAATAAATCCGGCATTCACAAACACATTGTGTTGCTCATTGATGTTATAGTTTCCTCCTCCCTTTATGGTGAAGGCTTGGAAATTCTTAGCTTTGGACTTGGCATTATCATAGTAATACCTATCTCGTTTCCAATATCTGTGATTGGAAACTGACCCTGATAAGAACGTATTTAAATTATTCAAGGAATATTCCATTTGAGCAAATACCCCGGTTTGCAATACATAACCTGTGTTATTTCGGTAAATATCATCTCCGGGTTTCAATTTTTGATTCTTCCAGTTTTCCAATTGTGCACCGGTAAACTCTTTATGTCCCTTTCTATAATAATCGTCAACATAAAATGCACCTCCTACCAAATCTTTGATTTTCTCACGGTGTTTCCCTTCATAGTATCTTAAGTCAATACCTCCCATAAAATCGATATTATCGGTAAATTGAGCATTATAAGTAGATATTAATCCGGTCCATACATGGTTATTAATCGATTCAGAAATTACATCACTGGCACTTTTACCCATCTCACCCAACTCTCTATTGTTTCTTTGCACAATGCCATAGTCTCTATACAAGGTATTGGCTCGACGTAACGATACTACTTCTCCGGTATGTAATTGATAGTTATCATTCATTAAACCCGTTTGATTACTCACACCATAAAGTTCGTTTTGATTTACTCCTCTAAACCGACGGCCACCCCCATCACCTAAAGAAAGATAGACCGAAGTAGATAAACTAGACTTATAATCAATTTCCCAAAGATGGTTCAACGACAATTGGGGTTTATGATATTGGTTTCTATTCGCAATAAACACCTCTCCGTTTTCATCGAATCCATAAGTAGGGTTGAACTTAAATTTATCTCTTCCGTCGGCATTAACCCGTTGCCACTCGGCAATTTGCATTTTATCGTTCCGATTCCTTTGATTATGCGATTGTGCAGAGCCAAAGGCGGTAAATGAAAGCGTATGCTGAGAATTAAGAATTTTGGAAACATTCAAAAACCAGGTATATGCATCAAAATCGGTACCCAAGATGTATCCGTCTCCCCAGTTTCTACTACCTAAAAGAGTCATTGCCCAACCACTCTTGGTTAATCCTGTTGACAGACTAAAAGTCAGCTTATTGTATCCATCGTTCCCCATTTGATAGGCAATGGATCCTCCTTTTTCGGCATCCGTAGATTTAGTTACAATATTGATGGTACCTCCCACAGAAGGGGCAGACACTTTTGCTGCTCCCAATCCACGTTGTACCTGCATCTGGCGTGTAACATCACTCAACCCTGAAAAGTTAGACCAATAAACACCACCCCATTCCATATCGTTCATGGGGATACCATTAATCATTATGGCTATGTTTTCAGTTTCAAAACCACGAAGGTTTATACGAGAATCCCCATAGCCTCCTCCCTGCTTAGTGGCATATACACCCGGTGTGGTTTTTAATATTTCAGGAAATTCCTGAGAACTCATTTTAGCTTCAAACACAGCAGGCTCAATAACCGATAAAGCTACGGGAGTTTTACGTTTTACAGCCATTGAAGAGGTTACAACCACGTCTTTTAATCCAATAACCTGAGATTCTAAAGCTATTTTCCCTAAATTAGATTTAACCTTTATTTCTATTGTTTTATATCCTACGTAAGATATTTTTAATTGTCCTTGATTAGGATTTTTTAATTTCAAAACAAAACTACCATCAAGATCTGTTGCCGTTCCAACTCCTTCAGAGTCTTAAAAAATAGTAACTCCAATTAATGGTTCATCAGTTTCTTTGTCTATTATTACTCCTTTAACCGTATTCTGAGCTATTGCAGAAATAGAGTAAAATAGAATACAAAGAATAAAAAAAATCGATCTTTTTTTCATAATGCATTCATTTTTAAATTATAAATAATCTTTTGTCTACCAAATCTTCCTATTAACAGACAGAAAGATCCCGAAAACAACATTGTCCAACCATAGTGTTAGGCAATAGTTAATTTACCTTTATTTCATAGCATAGAAAGAGTAAATATACCACATATTTTCACACTTATAGATTAATTCGACCTATTTTTTAAAGAATCGTAACTAAAAACAGATTAACTTTATTGAAAATTCATCTGCTTATTTTCCAAGCCTACAGTTAATTATTTTTTATTTTCTAACAGTAAACAAGCTACTTTTATTCCTTATCTTTGCCTTAACATAAAACATCTTCCTATTATCTTTCATTTAGGTAGTGAAAGGATCAACCCATTAATTTTAGTAAACTGACTTATGACAACTTCAATGCTTATTTTCCTTATTTTATTAATCACCATAATCAATGCAATAACACTCTTTATTTTCATAAAAAGGGTTCAGAGTGAGAGCTCAAGAAATATGGAACGATTCTTAGTCCAAGAGAGGCAAAACAGCCAAGAAGTATTAGAAAAGAATATGCGGGATTTACGATTGGAGATTTCACACAATCTTAATCAGGGATTAAAACAGATTGAAGATAATATTTTCAATCATTTACGTTATTCTAGCAACCTACAGAAAGAACGACTTGAATTAATGGAAAAACAGCAAGAGAAGTTAATTGCAACTACTGAGAAAAAATTAGAGGAAATGCGTATCGTGGTGGAGGAAAAAATACAAAAAACGCTGAACGAACGCATCGGGCAATCTTTTAAAGCCGTCCAGCTGCATTTAGAACAGGTACAACAAGGATTGGGTGAAATGAAAAACCTGGCAGAAGATGTGGGAGGATTAAAAAAAGTACTGACCAATGTAAAGATGAGAGGTACTTTTGGAGAGGTTCAACTGGGTGCACTCCTTGAGCAAATGCTCAGCCCTGAACAGTTTGATGTAAATGTCAAGACCAAACAAAATAGCTCAAACTTTGTGGAATACGCCATTAAACTACCCGGGAAAGATTCCTTGGATAATCCTATCTACCTACCTATTGATGCAAAATTTCCGAAGGATATATACGAGCAGTACTTAGAAGCCTTTGAATCGGGAGACGCCTTACAAATTGAGAACACCGGAAAACAATTGGAATATACCATTAAAAGTATGGCTAAAGAGATACACGATAAATACATTGACCCTCCTCATACTACGGATTTCGCTATTCTTTTCCTGCCTTTTGAAAACATTTATGCAGAAGTCATCCGGCGCACCAGTCTGATGGAAACGCTGCAACGCGATTTTAAGATTACAGTTACCGGCCCCACTACTTTAGGGGCAATACTTAATAGTTTACAGATGGGATTCCGTACTTTAGCCATACAAAAGCGAACCAGTGAAGTATGGGGTGTATTGGGTGCTGTAAAAACAGAATTCAACAAATTTGGAGATCTGCTGGAGAAAATACAACGGAACTTACAGGTTGCAGGGAATCAACTAGAAGAGGTTATAGGCACTCGCACACGAGCCATAAAAAGAACTCTGCGCGAAGTAGAACAGTTGCCTCAAGAAGAAAGTCGTAAAATTCTACCCCTAGATGATGTAGAATAGTTTTTTAGGTTTCATTCAACTAACAATTCCATCCTTATTAGGTATCCCTGCTTTGTGTTTTCTCTGTATACAAGTACAAACAAATGAAGCCTATTTTACCAATCGTTCGAACCTCCCTTTTTATTAATTCTTCTATAGCGTATAACAGCGGGAGTTTTAGCAAAGCAAGAAAGAGAGAGGGTAAAATATTTCCAAGCTTTCTTCAAATTCCTTTTCTTTAAATGAAAAAGAACTTTTTTGAACGGTGCGATTATGGAAAGAATAAAAGCTTTTAGAAAAGAATACCGTATATTGACATATTCTGTAAGAAAATACACTTTATCACTTATGAAAAGTGCTTCTTCGTTTACCTCTCTTTGTTCTCTGTCGTGATAACCAAATACAAGGGGTGAATAGCCGACAGTAAACCCATGATAGATTAATCGGTTTATATAATCTTTATCTTCTCCGTAGTGATGAAATAAAGGGCAGAAAGAACCAACCGTTTTAAGAACTCTGACAGGTATAAACCAAAATGCAGCATTGATAAAAGGTACATTAATAAATACATCCTGCTGAGATAATTCATCGAGCGAGTCCAATCCGGTATAATCAGCAAACCCTTTGTCATAATAATTTCCTGCCCCATTTAAATGTACCGGCGACAAAATGCCCACCGATGAATTCTTTAGGCTTAAAGATACAAGCGTTCCGATTGTCTTTCTGTCAATCCAAGCATCCTGATTCAAAAGAAACACGGCATCAAATCCTTTATCTACTGCCATCCTGAAGCCAATATTATTGGCTGCTCCAAACCCCAAGTTTTTAGTGTTAGTAATCAATTGTACTTCCGGATATTCTTTTTGTATGTGCTGAACAGTTTGGTCAGAGGACAAATTATCAATGACAAGAATAGATACAGGATGCTCTGAGTTTATCAAACTGTTTAAGTTTCGTTCCAACCAAGGTTCAAAGTTGTAGGATACGATTATGGCTAAAATCCTCATTTTATTTTTATTGTTCTTCTTATCTATACTAGGGCATTATGCAAATGTAACATAATAATAAAAGACAATGATGATATTAATACCGCAAT
>CAZFXK010000002.1:22829-68695 GCA_964522975.1 uncultured Bacteroides sp.
TTGCTTACCTTTTTTCTTAAAATGTTTCTATTCATAAGAAATAAGATATATTATCTTTGCAATGATAAAGATTTCAATTATTAAACGCTATAAAATAACACCTTTCTATGACAGCGGAATTCTTCACCCCAATGAACATCACTTTCATTATCCTGTTCATAACCATAATTTTTTTCATACATGGTAAAATACGGACAGACATCATTGCTTTATGTTCATTAATAGCTTTGGTTCTTTTTGACATCATTTCTGCTAATGAAGCCTTATTGGGTTTTTCAAGTCCGGTTGTCATTATGATGCTGGGGCTGTTTGTGGTTGGTGCCGGTATTTTTAGAACGGGATTAGCAAAAATAATTAGTAGTCGCATTCTACAATTGGCACAAGGAAAACAATCGTTACTATTCATTCTTATTATTCTGGTTACCGGATTTACCGGAGCTTTTGTCAGTAATACAGGAACGGTTGCGGTTATGATGCCCATAGTAATCAGTCTGGCGCAATCTTCAGGAATAAGCCCCAGAAGATATTTGATGCCGTTGGCTTTTGCCAGTAGCTTAGGTTACTTTACACTCATTAGTACACCTCCCAACTTGGTTGTACAAGAATATTTAATCAATAATGATTATGAGCCCTTGGGGTTTTTCTCTTTTGCCCCCATTGGGGTCATTGTACTAAGTATTGGTTTAATCTATCTGTTTTTTACCAGTAAATTCTTGGTGAAAAAAAAATCGGATGATAAAGAACTTATCGGTGGAGGAAAATCATTAGAAGATTTAGCCAGAGAATATAATTTATTGAATAAATCTTATCAAATTGAAGTGCCGGAAGACTCTCCACTTGCAGGAAAAACCTTAGCTGAGTTAAAACTCACAGACTCATACCGCCTTACCATCAGCAAAACATTAATTCGCAATGGAAAATCTACGTTTCAGCGAAAAAGAGTTGAAGAGATGGCCGGACCAACGACAGTCATACAAAAGGGAATGACCCTATTCTGTCACGGAAAAGAAGAAGACATAAAAAAATTCATAGAAGACAATAAGTTAATACTAATAGAGAAAAAAGAGTCTGATGTCATTGATTTTGAACACTTAGGGATTGCAGAGATATACATTGCACCTAATTCTGACATCAGAGACAAAACGTTAGCTGAAACTAATTTCCGTAATAGATATAATGTTAATGTATTAGGGTTTAAGCGGTATAAAGAGTATAGAATGACCAATTTCTCCAACGAGAAACTTCAACCGGGCGATTCATTACTGGTACAAGGAACGTGGGACGATATCCGCATCCTTTCTAACCGTATGGATGATTTCATTGTGGTGGGACAACCTTTGGAAGAGGCGAGTAAAGTAATTCTTAGTCGTAAAGCCCCCATAGCAGCAGTCATTATGATTTTAATGGTATTAGCCATGGTTTTTGACATCATACCTTCTGTAATTGCAATCCTAATAGCTGCCTTATTAATGGTAATCACCGGATGTTTACGAAGTGCGGACGAAGCCTATAAAAGTATTAATTGGGAAAGCATTGTGCTGATTGGAGCCATGCTCCCTATGGCCACTGCTTTTGAGAAAACAGGAATTGACCAATTAATATCCGGAGGACTGATTGATAATTTTGGCAGTTTGGGTCCTTATGCTTTGATGGCCGGTCTTTATATAGCCACCTCCTTGGTTACGTTTTTTGTCAGTAATACAGCAACCGCCGTTCTGTTTGCCCCCATTGCAGTACAAGCAGCAGCAGGAATTGGAGGGGATCCAACTCCATTTTTGTTAGCAGTAGCTGTTGCTGCATCCATGTGTTTTGCTTCTCCTTTTTCTACCCCACCCAACGCAATAGTTATGAAACCGGGAGGCTATTCTTTTCTGGATTATGTAAAAATTGGGCTTCCATTGCAAATTATCATTGGAATAGTTATGATTATGGTTCTCCCATTGTTATTCCCTTTTTAAGAGAAAACACACCGTTTTTCCGAACAAACACCACCCTACCCCGGTGCCTTGTAGAGGGGGGTCATCCGGTAATTTCATCGGTCTGGGTTAGAACACCCTTATAACCCAGACCCAAACCTCTTCGATCTGGGTTAGAGCAAGGGTCAGTCTAGGAGCGATAAAACCTTTAGGGGTTGACCTACTTTTTACAGTTTATTTTTCGTTTTCATCCAGTCTTAAAAGATGTAGGAGTTTAACAAATTGAAAAAACAGACCGGATTGAAAAGCTGAAGAATTCTAAGAATTTTGCAGAAAAACGATAATAACAAGTATATCTGTAATTCTAATTGGTGTCGGATTGTTGGGTCAAAATAAAGCAAAACAGCATACAAATAACATAAAGGAAAAACTTGACTCTGTTCGTCATAAGTACTTCCGGATAAAAAATCAGAAAAAATGCGGCAAAGAGCATTCTATAACGCTCTATATATTGGGAACAACCAGAAAAAGTGAAAGAGTTTTTGGATATGGGAATTGATCCTAACTATTGTCTGGGAGAATGTGAATGGGGGAGATTCAAATCCATTAGCAATTGTTGCTGAAGGGTTTTATATTACATAGTATAGAATACTTGATGGAGAAGAAATTCCTGACCCAACTCCTGATGTGGCAACCTTTCAGACACTTGTAGCAGGTGGTGCAGACGCAAACAAACGACCTTATGTATGGAATAGAGTATATATGAATGATAATGAAAAGCTAAATGCAAGATGCCGCTCATCTGTCGTTAATGGTAAGTCAGTTGGAGTGGAAGAAGATTTGAAGGCTAAAATAACGGATGAACAAACACAAGAATGCTTCTCCAAAGGCACTCGTACCATTAATGAAGCAATAGCTAAAGATATGGCGTGGGAAAGTCAAGTTGATTTATTGTTGAAATATATCCAATTGGACGAAGAATCGCTGGAAGCAGCCAATCGAATGATCCGAAAATGGTTAAAAAAATTCAGCTATTTGTGGCAAGCACAGAATGAAAACTAGTATCAAAAGGGGTTTGGATTTGAATAGTGTAATGGAGGAGGCGACCAAACAGTTGCCTCCTTTTTTTGATAATCTTAAATTAAAGCCGTTTAAACGAAGTTTGAATACTGGTTTGTAAAAATTTAATAAATGCTGTAATAAGCTAAAATAAAATTATTTGTTTACTTTAGATGAATGAAATTCCCAAAAGACATACGATGTAGCAGGTGGAGAAAAACACAAACAATTTTATCAAGAAATATAAAATGAAAGTCACATATTATCATATCTATAATATTTTTGCTCTAAGTTTAATGCTATTTTCACTTGGTTGTCGCCATAATAGCAATACTATTAAAGTAGAGGGTTCTTTTTTAAATGCTAAAGAGCGGGCAGAAAATATTATCCAAGAGAGGGATACAGCTATTGGGCCTTTTCATGTTCACTATAAATTAATAGAACTTCTTAATGACTCTATTATTAAGGTGGCAAAATTGTCTACTAATGAGCAAGTATCTTTAACGTACCACAATAGAATTGTAGAAATAGATTTACAATATGAAGATAAAAGTGTATTAACAAAAAAAATAAGCAAAGATGACTTTCTTTCCATTATTCCTAAGAATAATTTAAAAGAATATCAAATCTGGAACTTTTATATAGAAGATGTCTCTAGTGATAACATTACTTTTTCTTTTTCTATCTGTGTTCCTGATACAGATAATTGCTATTCCATTCTATATAAGGTTTCAAAAATAGGAGAGATTCAAATTTCAGAAGAAGAAATAGAATGGGAGGAATAACTTAATCCCATTGATAACTACACCATCAAAACGAGAAATTCGGTTTAGACTGAATTAAGAAAATAGATAATGAAGATGTTTCAGGTACGATTTTAGTTGATATCGGGAGTAATGTGAATAATTCTTTTTGAAGTGGATTAAAGGAAGACAAAAAATCAAAGAAATTGTGTTCTAGTCTACAGCAATGAATATAAACAAGAAAGAAAACTAGACCCAGACGAAATTATCGAATTTCTTTTAGGATATAATCCATTGGAATAATATAAACTTTATTTCCCTTTTTACTTTCAAGAAATAATCCTTTCTTTGAAAGTTACAAACTTATGGGCATGAAACATCTGAGCACAATACTCCTTATGTGTATCCTTCTCTTCTCTTGCGCATCCACTATTGGAACAGTGGGACTGGAAAATAAGGTAAAGAAATTGAAAATTGATATGACTAAAGATCAAGCCTTTAAAGTTGTTGGAGAAAACTATCAGGTCATGATGGTATCTAAAACTAAGGACGGAAACTTAGAAATCTTACGTTACATCTCTCCTAACAGAATTTCTTATCTTCTTTACTTCATCAATGGTAAACTGATTGAATTTCACGAAGAGATAAGAAATCAGGATGCAACAATAGAAACTGAAAGTTACTCCCCTACACCTATTCGGTAAAATAAAAATGGACACAGACTCATTTTGAAGCTTCTCTTGTTTCCTGAGAAATAAAAAAGTCAGATAAAATTCATTTATCTGACTTTTAGTTTATTTACCGGAAAGTTTAGGATTTTCAAACTGTACCTTTATAAACTCTCTCCAAAATCTTCTTTAAATTTAGCCACCAATTTATCAGGCCAATCATTAATCGGCTCCAGTTCCCCCATAAAAAAGCGTAGCACAGGAGGTTCATAGACAAAGCGCAAGCCACCAATAAGATGCCTGTTTTCATATAGCCACCCCATGCGATCTTCAACGAATTTTATTTGAGATAAAGTAAACACTCTGCGAGGAACCGCTAAACGCAACAATTCCATATCGGCATACGTTTCATTCCCCTCTTCATCTCTTTGGTTAGATACCGATCCACGCTCCATACCACGCACACCTGAAATTAAATAGAAAGCGGCAGCCAATGCACCGGCAGGATATTCTGATTGAGGAATATGAGAGCAAACACGCATAGCGTCAACGTGACAGCCCAACACTCCGGCAGGAGTTACTACAGGAATCCCTTTTTTCTCCAAAGCATTCACCAGATATTCAATAAACTCAGGACTCTGACGAATCATATCTTCATCTAATGTTTCATAAAGCCCTACGGCAATGGCCTCAACTTCACGGACAGAAATACCTCCATAGGTCAAAAAACCTTCGTATAAAGGAATCAAAGGCTCCATTTCTTTAAATACAGCCTGATCGTTAGTACAAATACCCCCTCCTTTTGCTGAACTTAATTTGCGGGCAGAAAAATAAACAATATCAGCCAAGCCGGTCATGGTTTGAAGTATATCTTTCATTGAACTATCAGCAAACTCAGGTTCACGTTGCTTCACCAGCCAAGCATTTTCTCCCAATAAACTAGCATCAAGAACAATTCGGATTCCATACTCATCTGCAATCTTACGTACTCCTCTTAAATTCTCTATGGAGAAGGGTTGCCCCCCAATTAAGTTTGTAGAGGCTTCCATACGAATAAAGGGGATGTTTTCTTTTCCGTTTTTCTCAATACATTCTTTTAATTTTTCTAAATTCATATTCCCTTTAAAGGGATGTTTTCCACTAATTACATAAGCATCATCGTAAAGCAACTCTTCAATAGAACCACCATATTGAGTGATGTGAGCCATGGCAGTAGTAAAATGATAGTTCATGGGAACCACACTCCCTTTTTTTACATAAGTATGTGAAATGATGTTTTCTGCAGCCCTGCCTTGATGTACGGGAAGCAAATACTCTTTTCCCAACACCTCGCGTACCGCTTTCTTATATCTCACAAAACTTTGAGAACCTGCATAAGCATCATCGGCCATCATCATTGCCCCTAATTGCCTATCACTCATAGCGTTTGTTCCACTATCAGTTAGCATATCCAAGAAAACATCTTTGGTATCCAACTTAAAAGTATTAAACCCTCCTTCTTTAAGGGCTTCTAATCTTCTTTCAATAGAAACAAGATGCAGTTTTTGCACTATACGTGCCTTATGCAACTCTAAAGGAATCTTTTCTCCACTGTAGAATTTAATATTATCTGTGCTTTGTGCCATGGAATTATTCTGACTTTAATAAGTTATTAGTTTAATTTGGATGTAAAGTAAAACAAAATAATGCAACTATCCTTATTTTCTACTGATATAAAATAAAATGTTCACAAAATACTCACTATTAACCTACGGATTTCAAACAAACAAACAAGATATCTTACAGATTGCTACTTTTTTACTTCATTAGAGGGCAAATAAATAGTTTTAATATTTTTTTTATTTATATAAAAAATCATATAATATTTTATCAAGTTATTTTGTATCTTTAAGTAAATAAACAAAGCCTTATGGAAGTTGTATTACGATTTTTAGCAAGACAAACAAAACTTGTAGTTGCTTTAGCAGAAAATAACATCCCTCATATTCGAGTATTACCGGTTATGAAATTTGTAGATAAAATAATTTACTTTGCCATAAGTGATAAAGACGAAATTTATGATCAACTAAAGAACAACCCAACGATAGAGGTTTTAGGCATTGAGGGAAATACCTCTGTTAAAATAAAAGGAACTGCAGGTTTCACAATTCCGGATACCATAAAACAGGAAATTTTTCATAACACACAATTACTCCAACGATTGCACCAAAACATAGAGGAATTGAGATTCTTCAAGATTCCCATAGAGAACATAGATTATTATGATTTAAATACCATACCTCCTACCCTATTATCCTTTACTTAAAATTATTTTTACTTAAATTAGTAGTTTAAATAAATCATTCATATGACTGTAGAAGAAAAATATTGGAGAAGATCGTTATTGATTGTTATCTTATTTTTAACCCTTATTGTTTTTTTTCGTATCCTACCTTTCCTTAGTGGGATATTAGGGGCTTGGACCATTTATATATTGGTAAGGAAACAAATGTTCTACTTAGTGGAGAAAAAAAGATTAAACAAGAAACTGAGTGCACTTTTAATTACACTTGAAGTTATTCTTGTTTTCCTTATACCACTCTCCGCCATAATATGGCTTGGAATAGCTCAAATACAGTCCTTAAATTTTGAAACTAAATTCATTATAGAACCCATACAAGAATTAGTACGCTTCATAAAACTGAAAACAGGGTTCGATATTTTAAGTACTGAAAGCTTATCTCTATTTGCTTCTATTTTTTCCAAAATGGGTGAAAAGATTATGTCTAGTGTAAGTGGATTTGCTGTAAACATAGTCGTACTGGTTTTTGTCCTTTTCTTTTTACTCCTCGGTGGTCGAGCAATGGAGCAATATATCCGTGACTTACTCCCTTTCTCTCAAAAAAACAAAAACACCTTAATATACAACACTCATTTAATAATACAATCTAATGCCTTAGGTATCCCTTTATTAGCTGTAATACAAGGTTGCATTGCTTTCATTGGGTATAAAATTTTCGGATTATCCAGTCCCATTATATTAGCCTTACTGACTGCCTTTGCTTCTATAATACCTATTGTGGGTACTGCATTGGTCTGGGTGCCTTGTGTTGCCTATCTGGCACTTCACACCGATTGGTTTAATACCATAGGACTAACGCTTTATGGTGTCATCGTAATCTCTCAAAGCGACAATTTAATTCGTTTTATACTTCAAAAGAAAATGGCCAACATTCATCCTTTGATAACGGTATTTGGTGTCATCGTTGGATTACAATTATTTAGCTTCATTGGGGTGATATTAGGCCCGGCTATGCTCTCTTTTCTCATACTTTGCATAGACATATTCAAAAATGATTACTTGAAATCTAAGAAAATAAAGGAAGAAGTTAAGCCTCCAATGGATTCAATTGGTAAAGAATAGCTATTTTTGCTTCAATAAATTGAATCCTATTAAAATGAATATTGAATCTTTACCGATTGAGGTCTATCTGTTTCTTATCGTCTCTCTCTTATTTTTAATCCAGCTGTCATACTACAGCCTACTATATAGTCAATTAATACGTATCAGGAAAAAGAGTAAAAAAGGAAAGATTGCGTATGAGGAAACTCCTCCTCCATTATCTATCATTATTTCTGCAGAGAACGCAACGGAAAAGCTCAAAAAACAACTTCCGTTATTGCTTGAACAAGAATATCCCGAATATGAGGTTATTGTAATCAATAATAGCACGGATCCTGCGGAAGTAGAAGCAACGAACGATTTATTGGAAAGATTAAAATCAACATACTCACATCTCTATTTCAGTTTCACCCCTGAAAGTGCACGCTATATTAGTCGCAAAAAACTATCACTAACCTTAGGCATTAAAGCCAGTAAATACGACTGGTTAGTCTTTACCGAACCTGATTTCTGTCCGGTTAGTAATCAATGGCTACAAAAGATGGCTCGCAACTTTACTGCCTCAACAGACCTCGTTTTAGGTTATGCAGGATATCCCGAAGAGAAAAGTTTGAAAAACCTTAAAATGATTTATGCCTCTATTTTTGATGCGATTCAACATCTTGGCTCTGCCATTCTAAAACATCCCTATAAAGGTTATGGAAAAAACCTGGCCTACAGAAAAGAGGCCTTCTTTAGAAATAAAGGTTATTCTTCCCATCTAAATTTACTCCGAGGAGAAGATGATTTATTTATCAATCAAATAGCAACTTCCACTAATACCAGAGTGGAATTATCACCGGAATCCATAGTTAAGTATGAAGCCAATAATCAGTACAACTATTGGAAAAACGAAAGACAAAACTATGCTTTATCATCATATTGCTATAAAGGAAGTCACCGTCACATATTAGGTATAGAAGCTTGTTCACGCTTTTTATTCTATCTAACCAGTATTATAGGACTTATAATAGCAATAAAATCGCACAACTATTTATGGAGTGTATTTTTTCTGGGACTATTTTGTTTAAGATATCTATTCCAAGGAATTATTCTCAATCAAAGTGCACATATCTTAGGTTATAAAAGAAATTTCATTCTGAGCTTACCTCTGTTGGATTTATGGCTTCCTTTACACAACCTAAAGATTAAAATACGACTGTTATTCAAAGGAAAAAGAAATTATATGCGAAAAGAATAGTCTTTTTTGCATATAATGATGAATTGAGTTACTCAAAACGCATAGAATCGGATGGATTGACTTTTGAAATAACGAACGAAGGGCCAACCAAGATTGCAACAGCTACAATAAAGGTTACAAAATTCACAAGTAAAAAGAGCTTAAAATCAAAATAAACAGGAACGGAGTCCATATAATAAGTAGATGGATCTAAAGAGATTAAACCAAACTTATGCTGAACGTAACAAAAACCTAATCCTATTACATTTCCTATTATCATTCCTCGGCCAATTAAGAAAATAGATAACCACAGAAAGATTTTTTGAATAGTTACATTTGTTGCACCTAATGCTTTTAAGACACCAATCATTGAAGTCCGTTCTATAATTAGGATTAGTAATCCTGAAATGACAGTAAATCCGGCCACTCCAATCATTAAAATCAAAATAATCCAAACATTAAAATCTAATAATCCTAACCAATCAAAAATTTGCGGATTCAATTGCTCTATGTTTCGTACAAAGTAAATACCGCCTAAAGCATCTTCTTCTGCATCCAATTGATTACCTAAACGATAAGTAGCTTCCTCTAAATGATCGTAATCAGACAATCTGATTTCAACTCCACTCACTTGATGCTCATCCCACTGATTCAGTCGGTTTACGGTATGGATATCGGTAAAAAGAAAGAGGTCATCATACATTGTAAGGTTCGTTTCATAAATACCTTTCACAAATAAACGTCTGGCTCTTACATTATCTTTCTGAATAAAATAGAGATAAATCTTATCACCAAGTTTGAGGTTCAAACGATCACACAACCGTTTAGAAAGAAGAGCCTGCTCCTTATTCTCCGTATTACTAAAAAGAGGCATCTCGCCCTCCAATAAATTATGACTTAGAAATTGAAGATCGTATTCCGGACCAACTCCTTTTAGCACAACCCCTTCGAAAGCATCTTCCGTTTTTATCATTCCAAGCTTAGTTGTATATCGTTGTATATGTTGAACATCTACATCTTCGGATAATACAGTTAAGATGGAATCATCAATTACTATAGGTAGTGTTTCATAAGACTGTACCGCATCAAAATTGCTAATTTGGATATGTGATCCGAAACCAATGACTTTCTCTTTTACCTGGCTCTTAAAGCCAATTATTACTGCTAAAGAGACAATCATAACAGCTAAACCTATAGCTACACCAAGCATAGCTATAAGAATAGCAGGTCGGGACATTTTAGACTGTCCCTCTCCTTGTTTATATATTCGGTTAGCAATAAAAAATTCAAACAAAATTGTACTTTTTATTTATCAATTGAAGTTAACCCTAGAACGACAATCGGAATTAACGTGTACGTCCTGGATACTGTGCTAAAGCTTTTTGTAAAACAACCAAAGCACGATTTAAGTCTTCTTTTTTTAGAACATAAGCTATGCGAACTTCATTTTCGCCTACCCCCGGTGTAGTATAGAATCCAGAAGCCGGTGCCATAAATACCGTTTCTCCCTCATAATTAAATTCTTTTAGGCACCAGGCACAGAATTTATCTGCATTATCTACAGGAAGTTTTGCAACGGTATAAAAAGCCCCCATAGGTATGGGAGAATAAACACCCGGAATTTTATTCAATCCATCAATTAAACATTTCCTCCGCTCTACATACTCATCATAATTAGCTTGCATATACTCTTCCGGCGCATCTAAAGAGGCTTCAGCGATAATTTGCCCAATCAAGGGTGGACTTAATCTTGCTTGACAAAATTTCATCACAGCTCCTCTAACCTCTTCGTTTTTTGTAATTAAAGCACCTATACGGATACCACATTCCGAATATCTTTTAGAAAAGGAATCAATCAACACTACATTATTTTCAATCCCTTCAAGATGACAAGCAGAGATATAAGGAGATCCGGTATATATAAACTCACGATATACTTCATCAGAAAATAAAAACAAATTGTGATTCTTAACTAAGTCACGCAATTGTTCCATTTCTTTCCGAGTATATAAATAGCCCGTGGGATTGTTGGGATTACAAATTAAAACACCTTTGGTTCTTTCATTTATAAGCTTCTCAAACTCATCCATTGGAGGTAAGGCAAATCCATCTTCTATGGAAGAAGTTAGAGGAACAATCTTAGCTCCTGCAGAGATGGCAAATGCCATATAATTAGCATAAGCAGGTTCGGGAACAATAATTTCATCTCCGGGATTTAGGCAAGATAAAAAGGCAAATAACACCGCTTCAGATCCTCCTGTAGTAATTATGATATCATCGGAGGTTAAATCTATGTCAAAAGACTTATAATAATGAGTTAACTTTTCTCTTAAGCTTAAATAACCGGCACTCGGACTATATTCCAAAATGTTTCGATTGATGTTTTTCAATACATCAAGTCCTGCTTGTGGAGTAGGCAAATCTGGCTGCCCAATATTTAAATGATAAACATGTACTCCACGAGCTTTAGCTTTTTCTGCTAAAGGTGCAAGTTTTCTAATGGGGGAAGCGGGCATCTCAACCCCACGGATAGATATGCTTGGCATAAAATATTCTGTTTTATTATAACTATACTTCTTTTTTTGTATTGCCAACAAAGATACATAAAAACAACAGTCCAAACCTATTAAAAGAATAAAAACCTTTAGTTGGAAATATGTTTAGATATTAAATAAAAAGCTATATTTTTGTATGGATGACTAAGCTTAATTCTATTTTTATGACACTTAATATAATAGTCTATTCTAAAGAATCCCAAAATATAAATAAGTTAAACTTATTAGAAGATCCTTTACTTAAACAACTTCAGGAATTCGCTAAGCTCATAATAATTCCTGCAAATAAAATTAGTGATGCTAATCAAAATAACCTCAGCTTACTTTGGCTCTTAAATAAAGAAGCTGCTCTTTTAATTAAAAGAGATTTTGAAAAGCTTCCCCGCCCCATTTTATTTCTAATGGATGAAAGCAAATATAATTTATCCATTTTGCTTGAGACTGTTACTTGGCTAAATACTAACAGCATATATAGTGAGATTCTATATGGGGATATTGGATACATTAAAAATAGGATCCAAAACTTAGGACACATCTTAAATACCGGGAACAAATTATTTGATAAGCGTATTGGCATATTAGAATCTCCATCATCTTCATTAATAGCAAGCAATGTAGATTACTTCTTAACTAAAAGACGTTGGGGCATCAGCTTTATCGACATACCCGTAAAACTGAATCCTACTCCAATTTATACCGAAAATTTCAAAAGAGTAAAAAGAGAGATACCTGATTCTATCGATTTCTATCCTCCTCTCCGGCAATTTCTTGAAGCTGAAAGATTGAATGCACTTGCAATGGACTTGTTTAAAGTTCCTAAGAAACTACACTCTTCATTTATTGCTGCCTGCAATCAGTTAGCCCAAGATCAAATTCCAACCATATACTGTACTGATCCACAGTCCGTTTTCACTATGCTGATAGCACAATTATTAATTGGCACATTACCTATATTCACACAACCCATTGATGTAGATAGGACTCACAACCAAATAATACTTAGTACATATTCTACGGCTTTCAATGATTTAGATAAAAATTTTATTGACTCTAAATTTACTTTGTTAAAGTGTGGGGGATTGTGTTTAGACCAATTTTATCTTTCGACAGGCACATTAACAAAAGAACCAACAACAACAGACAAACAGCAGACCATTATTACCCTTCAATTAGACAGTCCTATTGACAAACTACTCAAAAAGCCATTGGGCAGCCATTATATGGTGGTTGAAGGGGATCATAGTGAGATATTTAATGACTTTTTTAGATATAATCGTTGCATTAAAGCTTAACTTTTTTAATCTAAACTAGAAAAAAGGAATATTTGTGTGACTAGTCCTAAATAAAAAAAAGAGACTCTTTATTTTGTTTTGAAAGAGTCTCTTTTTATAAACTTTATTTTAGACTTAATACGTAGAAAGAAAGTCGATTAGAGTACGAATTCCTACCCCTGTACCTCCTCTTCCTTTATAATCCTGAGCCTCTTCAAGGAAAGCAGGTCCTGCAATATCCATATGAACATACGGATATTTGGCAAAATGCTCTAAGAACTTTCCGGCTGTAATGGTTCCGGCATTCCGTCCACCAACATTCTTCAAATCAGCAACTGTAGATTTAAGTTGATCCTTAAAATCCGACCAAAAAGGAAGCTGAACCAAACGCTCGTGTACTTTTTCTCCGGATTTAATTAAATTATCCATGACTTCTTGATTGGCATTTCCCATAACACAAGAAGCTTTATTTCCAGCTACAATAAGAGCAGCCCCGGTTAATGTTGCTGCATCTATGATTAACTCAGGCTCATATTGATTGGCATAAGCAATGGCATCTGCTAAAATCATTCTACCTTCAGCATCTGTATTTAATACCTCTACCGTAGTACCATCATACATTTTTATGATATCTCCCGGAGTATAGGCTTTTTGTCCCGGCCTGTTATCGGTGGCAGGAATCAAACTTATGATATGTACATTTAATTTATTTAAGGCTGCTGCATATAATGTACCAATCATACAAGCTGCCCCTCCCATATCACTCTTCATACTATCCATTGAACCTAAAGTGGGCTTTAAGCTTAAACCTCCCGTATCAAAGACGATACCTTTTCCTACTAATACAATTGGCTTAACATTCACTGCATCTGCCGGCTTATATTCCATTATTGTAAAAGTTGGAGGATCTATAGAACCTTTATTGACAGCTAACAGTCCTCCCATTCCTAACTTTTCAATCTCCGACTTATCTAACACTTTCACTTCAAATCCCGCCTCTTTTCCTAATATCCGGACTTCGGCTGATAGCTTTTCTGCATTTAGATAACATACCGGCTCATTTACCATATCACGAGCCCAATAAACAGCTTTTAGTGTATTATTTAATTTCTCTACTTTTTCTTCAGACAAATCACCATATAAACCAACTTCTTGAAGAGCATATTTACGATCCTCTTTGTCATTAAAGTATTTTAAAAACTGATAGTTAGCCAGCATAAAGCCTTCAGCTAGAGCTAAGGTAGCTTCACCTTCTCCTATTATGACAAAATTATCCGCTTTTTTATCCAATTGCTTCCTCACTTTGTAACCGGCTAGACGCATCTTCTCCATATCATCCTGTTCTTGAATGAAAAAGACATAAGTACTTCCTTTTTTTATAAAGTCATCTTCTTTTTCTGATTCTTGAAAAGATTTTGAAAAAGATTCATGTTCAGCTGATAATGTATTTATTCTGCCTTTTGAGGGCAAAACATATACTAAGTTCGCATTTTTATCTATCTCTTTTATTTTTTGGATCATAGTTCTACTGTTTTTTATTTACATACCATATGATAACAACAAAGAATCTTTATTGTTTAAATACAGACTTACTATTCTTTTTATATTTTGTCTCGATGAAATATATGGCAAGTAAAAAACAGAGAAACCAACAGTAGAGAAATATCAATTGAATCCAAAAATCTCTTATAAGTAAAAGGTTCCAATAGATTTTCTACCAGGCTTGACACAAATAAAGACTTTAATATTGAATGAAGCTCTTAGAGCTTATTTTACATCCTTAATCTTAGAATTCTGCTTGTAAGCTAAAGCCGCCCCGATGGCCGTAGTATATTCAGAATATTTTGGGATAATAAAATTCACACCATACATATTCTCTATTTTTATAAAGATATCTTTGCACTGAGGCAATTGGGTTAAGTTACCAATTAAAACAAAATCTTTAATAGAGCTATTAAGTGAAGATAGAATGGCTGCCTGACCAATAGATCGTAGAACTAAATGTATGATACCTGTTGCTAAATCTTCAGGAGAAGCGTTGCCGTCAACTTTACCAAAAATAGAAGCAGTAGCATCTAAAGGGAGACCGGGTAAAGCACTTTTTGATATATCTTGTATCTGTAAATCTATATTCTTCAGCGAACCTTTAGTCGCTAAATCGGCAATAGTTTGAATATTTTGTGTTTTCAATAATAATCTTGATAGCCCCATAAGCGTACCTCCCCCAATACCTGTACCTCCAACATGTTCTACATGATCTCCTTCAACCTTAACAAAAGATGTTCCTGTCCCCATACTGACAACAATTAAATTCTTAAGTCCGGTAGCATATTTCGCGCCCAATCCATTGGCCAAGAATTCATCCACTTTTGCAGTAGGAAGACCATAGACAGGACTATTAACATAAGCATTTCCTACTCCGGTAAGTACAATTTTCTCTATGGTCTTGGTATCAATACTATTTTCGTATATGTATTTACCAAAAGCGCCAAAAAGTGAGGCCACCGGACTTGATGCTTTTACAAACATAGGTGCTTTAATTTCACCTTTCTCAAAGCCTATTATTTTAGTAGTACTACCTCCAACATCTATTCCAATCACCACACTCATTTTTATTCAATTATTTTTATGGAATTCATCTTTATAACAAAGAGAAAACTATTTTTTATTACCATTTAGTGCTTTAATAAAGTCACCCTATAATTATAATTCCTTCAAAGAAAGAATCTCCTTATGAATTAACATAAGGAGATATAATTTATTTTTTAAGAGTTGCTATACTCTCTTCCAGTGATTGTATTATTGTTTCAGTATCCTCTTTCTTTTTGCGTTCTAACTCCACTACTGCCTCCGGTGCATTAGCCACAAAGTTCTTATTTTCTAATTTTCTCAAGATACCTTTTAGGAAATCTTTCTTATGCTTTAATTCAGCCTCTAATCCCTCTAACTCTACCTCAACATCAATTTTATCACCTACAGGAACCGTAAATTCAGTAGTTCCAATTAAAAATGATGCCGCATTATCCTCTTTCATCTCTATGGAAGCTATTCTTGAAAGATTACACATTTTAGTGAGTACCGACTCATATGGTTGAACAATATTATCTCCCAATATGTGCAAATCTAAACTATCTTTCATTGCAATATTCTTCTGGGCTCTTATGGCTCGTACATTTGTAACAATAGATTTAATATTCTCAAATTGAGTTACAATATCTTCATCATAAGATAAATCAGTAGTTGGAATTTGAGCAACCATAATACTATCACCCTCATTTCTATTATATATTGCTTGCCATAACTCTTCAGTTATAAAAGGCATAAATGGATGAAGCAATTTTAATAAAAACTCAAAATAACGAAGCGTATCCTCATAAGTCTGCCTGTCAATTGGCTCTCCATACTTGGGTTTTATCAACTCTAAATACCACGATGAAAACTCATCCCAAAAGAGCTTGTATAAAACCATCAAAGCCTCACTTAATCTAAACTTACCATAAAGATCTTCTATTTCATTCGCCGTTTTATTTAACAAAGAGTCAAACCACTGAGAGGCTAATTTAGCTATTTCCGGTGTTTCAAGAGAATCATCAACTTTCCACCCTTTAATCAAACGAAAAGAGTTCCATATCTTATTATTGAAGTTTCTTCCCTGTTCACACAAAGCAACATCAAAAAGAATGTCATTCCCGGCTGGAGCAGATAACATCATCCCCATACGTACCCCATCAGCACCATATTGATCAATTAACTCTAAAGGATCAGGAGAGTTTCCTAACGATTTCGACATTTTCCGACCCTCTTTATCTCGTACTATGCCGGTAAAATAAACATTTTTAAACGGTTTATCCCCTTCATATTCATAACCCGCCATAATCATGCGTGCAACCCAGAAGAAAATAATATCCGGAGCAGTAACCAAGTCACTCGTTGGATAATAATATTTCATCTCCTCATTATTGGGATTATTAATGCCATCGAATAATGAAATCGGCCATAACCAAGAAGAAAACCAAGTATCCAAACAGTCTTCATCTTGTCTTATATCAGCAAGAGTCAGATTTTGATTTCCGGTTTCTTTTTTTGCCAAATCAAGTGCTTGATCAGCCGTTTCAGCTACCACAAAACCACCTTCAGGAAGAAAATAAGCGGGAATTTGATGCCCCCACCACAATTGACGACTAATACACCAATCTTTTATGTTTTCCATCCAATGCCTATAGGTATTCTTATATTTCGAGGGATAAAACTTGATGTCATCCTTCATAACCGGGGTTAAGGCTATTTCTGCCAAATGCTCCATTTTCAAGAACCATTGCATTGATAATTTAGGTTCAATAGGCACCTCTGTACGTTCTGAATATCCCACTTTATTGATGTAATCTTCTACTTTTTCCAATAAATTGGCTTCCTCTAAATCCTTTACAATTTGCTTACGAACATCAAATCGATCCATTCCCACATAAAGGACGGCATTCTCACTAAGAGTTCCATCATCATTAAAGATATCTATGGAAGGTAAATTGTATTTTTCTCCCAACATATAATCATTCACGTCATGTGCCGGAGTAACTTTTAAGCAACCTGTACCAAACTCAACATCAACGTAGTCATCTTCAATTACCGGAACAGATCGATTAACCAAGGGAACAATTACTCTTTTTCCTTTAAAATGGCTATTCTTCTCATCGTTGGGATTAATACACATGGCAGTATCACCCATAATGGTTTCAGGACGCGTAGTTGCAACTATTGCGTAATTATCTTCACCCTCAACATAATAACGTAAATAATACAATTTACTATTTTCTTCTTTGTATACCACCTCTTCATCCGATAAGGCAGTTAAAGCTTTCGGATCCCAATTAACCATACGAATTCCACGATAAATCAAGCCTTTATTATACAAATCAACAAAAACTTGAATTACACTCTTACTCCGTAATTCATCCATCGTAAAAGCTGTCCGACTCCAATCGCACGAAGCTCCTAATTTACGTAATTGTTTTAAAATTATTCCCCCGTGCTCTTCGGTCCAGGCCCATGCGTGCTCTAGAAACTCATCACGTGTTAAATCCGTTTTCTTTATTCCTTGTTCGGCTAAACGATTTACCACTTTATTTTCTGTAGCAATGGAAGCATGATCTGTTCCGGGTACCCAACAAGCATTCTTTCCTTTCATACGGGCTCTACGGACTAAGATATCTTGAATCGTATTATTTAACATATGCCCCATATGAAGAACTCCTGTTACATTAGGTGGAGGAATGACGACCGTATAAGGCTCTCGACTATCCGGTTTCGAACTAAATAAATCTTTCTCCATCCAATACTGATACCACTTTTGTTCTACATCAGCGGGATTGTACTTACTTGCTAATTCCATTGTTTAGTATTTAACTCTAAATTTTCCTTCAAATTTAATTGCAAAAATAGTAAATTAATGCCGATATTAGTCATAAGATTATGTACTTTTGATTAAATACCAATAAGATATGAATGAAACCATGAACAATACACCGAAACGCAAGAAAATTCGCATCCGATATATTGTGTTGCTTTGTTTACTCATCTACGTTTGGTTAACCCTATTAATCCCACCATTAGGCACATTATACGCTAAATGGATTTACCCTTATGTTTCAGTTATACTCTCTAGTTTTTCAAAATTATTCCCATTTTCACTGAGCAACTTATTTATTATCTCAGGAATTTTAGGACTAATCATTTATCCCATCTATTCCCGTCATAAAAAAGAACAACGATCTTGGAAAAAAATAACATTTCAAACCGGTGTATTTATTGTTTGTTTCTATGTCTGGTTTTATATTGCTTGGGGGTTGAATTATGCTCAACCTGATTTTTTTCAGCGTACGCCCATGAGTAAAAACAACATTTATGACAGAGAACTCTTTACCGATTTTATTGAAGAATATCTGGGAGGATTGAATAACAGTTATACTTTAATTGAAAAACGAAACATTAACAGAATACGCAAAAAAATTTATAGACAATATTTTTCACTCAATCCTCAGGAATATGGCATACATAACTTAACCATTTTACCGCCTAAACACAAAAGCGTTGTTTTCCCTAAACTATTTACTAAAATGGGAATATCCGGTTTTATGGGACCTTTTTTCTGTGAATATCACATCAATGAATTTATACCAAACTCACAATATGCAAGTACTTTTGCACACGAACTATCTCATTTCTTAGGTGTTGCCAATGAAGCAGAGGCTAGTTTTTATGCTTATATAGCTTGCACCAATTCCATGGAAAAAGAGATTCAATTTAGCGGTTATCTTTCGGTCTTAAGTTATGTATTGCGTGATGCAAAAAAAATATACACTGAAGATGAATACGAGCAAATCTTATCGGGTATCAGGCCTGAAGTGAAGGAAGTGGCAAAACAAAATTACTCATTTTGGAAGAAAAATTGTAGTCCTCTCTTATCCAATGCTCAAAATAAGATTTACGACCTCTATCTCAAAGGAAATAAAATCAAATCAGGTACAAATAATTATTCCGAGGTAATGGAATTGTTAATTTCACACCAACAATGGAAGAGAGAACAAGAAGAACTATACCGCATTCAAGAAGGGCTCAAGTAGAGGCCTTTGACCGTTTATTATCTATTTTAGACGAATTAAGAGAAAAATGTCCTTGGGATAGAAAACAGACCAATCAAAGTCTACGCCCCAATACAATAGAAGAGGTTTATGAGCTAAGTGACGCACTTTTAACCGAAAATGACGAAGAAATATGTAAAGAACTGGGAGACGTTTTGCTCCACGTTATTTTTTATGCTAAAATAGGTTCAGAAAAAACATCTTTCGATATAAAAGATGTTTGTGACAAGCTATGTGATAAGCTTATATTCAGACATCCTCACATTTTCAGTAACAAAAAAGTTAAATCAGTAGAAGATGTTACTAATAATTGGGAAAAACTGAAATTAAAAGAAAAAGGAGGAAATAAGCGGGTTCTTAGTGGGGTTCCTACTTCACTTCCTTCTTTAATAAAGGCTTTCCGAATCCAAGAAAAGGCCAGAAATATTGGCTTTGATTGGGATCAAAAGGAGGATGTTTTTAACAAAGTAAAAGAAGAATATTACGAATTCAAAGAAGAGCTTATAGATAATTCTAATGCTGAACGTATCGAAGATGAATTTGGTGATTTGCTCTTTAGCTTAGTCAATGTAGGACGATTATACAACATTGACCCTGATACTGCATTAGAAAAAACGAACAAACGATTTATTCGCCGTTTTAATTATATGGAAGATCATACCCTAAAAGAAGGTATTGATCTTAAAGGTTTATCCTTAGATGAAAAGAATGAAATTTGGGAACAAGCAAAAAAAGAAGGCTTATAGATTTTTGCTTGACTACTCAAGAATAAAACAAAAAAATCGACTTTTATTAGTCGATTTTTTGTTTTAAGTAAATCTGAAGCGCTATTTCTAATACTTACCAAACATCATCAATTCCTACCCCTGCCTCTTCTATGCCTATGCATACCTTTTAACAGATGCCGATGAAATTTCGTTTCCGCTTGTTGGATTCTATAAATCTTTTCATAAGATAAGATTTCAACAAACTTGTTATAATATTCCCTCTCTACTTCTGCCTGTTGCATACGAATATCCTGAAGTTCATCCAATAAGATTTTATACTCTTTTTCAGACAACGAAACATCCTCTCCCTGTTTGAACAATAAGCGTGTTTTTCTATTCAACGAGGCTTTTTTATCTTGTAACTCAAAGAATAAAGGAAAAAATTCAGAAGCCTCTTTTTTCGTTAAATTCGCTTCTTTAACCATAAATTCTTGTTGCTTGTTTTTATATTCTTCCGGAGATATTTTTTGCTGAACAGAGCGACAAGAATAACCCCAACTTAAAGGAAGAAAACCCAAAATAAAGCTTATCAACAATAATGACCTTTTCATTTCATCTGTTTTTTTAATAATTCTCACCATTCTCTGCTAAATAAAGATATAAGGAGTAATCGTCCATTTGGGCTTTTTCAAATGAAATATCTAAATACTCTTCGGATATTATCTCATCATATGTATACGATGATTCTTCCGTTTTACTAGAGCCAAGACTCCAAGATCCTATACGGATTATCAATGCAGCCCCAACAAACATAGCAGCCATATACACCCATGGCCTTATTTTAAGCCACAACGAATCCTCTTCCTTCTCAGCTATAATTACCCTTTCTTTTTCAGGTAAGCAATCGATTATCTGATCTGTTAAACGATCAAAATACCCTTCCGGAACCTCAAATGGGTTTTTAGTTCCTACTTTCTCTCGTATTTTTTTATCTTCTTTCATAACAAAATCTGACTCTCTATATTTCTTTAGACTGTATAACCACCAAAAGGTTTAATCTATATCATTTAAATACGCCTCAA
This sequence comes from uncultured Bacteroides sp., assembly GCA_964522975.1. Lineage (GTDB taxonomy): Bacteria > Bacteroidota > Bacteroidia > Bacteroidales > Bacteroidaceae > Bacteroides_E. The sequence goes on from CAZFXK010000002.1 coordinate 44,067, forward strand.
TTTTTTTCACAGCATGATGATAAGAAGCTTTAAGCCCCCCAACCGAGGTTCCGGTTAATTCTGAAATCTCTTCATAAGGTATCTCCTCATAATACCTTAAGAGAAACACTTCTTTCTGCTTTTCGGGTAATAACGAAATTGCTTTTTGCAAATGGACCTGTATCTTGTCACCAGAAAAATAGGGATCACTTTCAAGCTTATCCATCAAAAAATTATCAGGATCATCAATTTTCACCTTTCTCATTTGATTTTTTGAAGTATTTAAAAAAGTCATGCTTTCGTTGTACGCTATACGATAAAGCCATGTAGATAATTTCGCTTCCCCTCTAAAAGAATCAATATAATTCCAAGCCTTTATGAATGTATTCTGCAACACATCATCAGCATCTTCATGAACCAATACCATACGACGTATCTGCCAATACAACTGCTGACTATACTCTTTTACAATCCATTCAAAGCCCTCTCTAATTGTTTGAGGGTCAGAAAGTAATTGCACTACTTTTTCTTCGTCGTAAGATTGCATTTTATATTAATTAATTCTTTTAGTAGGTCTTTGTTTAGTAACAAACCAGACAATAAAGCCATCAAAAATACAATAAAAATTCTTGATTGCCATTTTATATCTATAAACTAATACAAAGTTGTTCTTTAGCCAATGTAGTATTGAAAAATTGTTTTTTTGCTTCATCTAACAAAATGGATTCATCTGTATATCGGGCAGAAAAATGACCTATTAACAACCTTTTTACTTCTGCCATTTTTGCAATTGTGGCCGCATCGCTTGCCGTGCTATGATATGTTTCATCAGCTCTTTTTCGATGATCTTCACCAAACGTTGCTTCATGATAGAGTAAATCAACTCCTTTTATCTGCTCCACAATGGGTGGGAAAAAAGCAGTATCAGAACAATAGGCATAACTTCTTGGCGGTACCGATGGACGAGTTAATTTTTCATGGGGAATAATAGTTCCATCCTCCTTTATATAATCGCCACCATTCTTTATTCTATTGATTTCATAAACCGGTATTTGATGATAATCAATCTCTTCCCTAATAATATGTGCCGGCCTTGGTTTTTCATTAAACAAAAAACCACAACAGGGAATACGATGATTTAATGGTATTGTTGTAACTTTTACAGAACGATCTTCATAGAGCAAACTGGGATGATTTACCTCAAATTCATGAAAAATCAATTGAAAAGAAAGATTTGCGCAATAGGCATCCAATACCGATTTTAATGTCTTTTCCAAACCGGAAGGTGAATAGATATGTAAATCAGAAGTTCGCCCCAACAGACCAAAAGAAGAAACCAACCCCAGTAAACCAAAGAAATGATCCCCATGCAAATGCGATATAAAAATTCGATTCAATCTTGAGAATTTTAATTTTGATTTACGCAACTGGAATTGGGTACCTTCTCCACAATCTATCATGAACAACTTTTCACGTATATTCACCACTTGGGAAGAAAGAAAATGTCTTGTAGTAGGCACAGCAGATCCACAACCCAGTATATGAACCTCAAATATCATAATTATTAATCTTGCGTAATGTAGCGTAAAGATAACAAAATAAAAAGAGTGTATCCTACCTAAGATACACTCTTTCAAATTTCACATATAGAAAAAGTACGTTTATTCTTTTCCTTCTAATTTCTCTTTTAATTCAGCTAATGCATCTAAATCACCTAAAGTAGTTGAAGCTGCAGTAGATTGAGAAGAAATTGGTTTTGTTTCTTCTTGCTTATTAGAGGTTGCTTTTTTCTCTTCTGCTCTAGCCACATCTTCAAAGATACGACTATGAGATAAAATAATGCGTTTTGCATCCTTATTGAACTCAATAACTTTAAAATCCAATTTTTCATCTAATTGAGCTTGAGAACCATCTTCTTTTACCAAATGCTTAGGAGTGGCAAAACCCTCAACACCATAAGGAAGTGAAACTACAGCACCTTTGTCCATAACTTCTACGATAGTACCTTCGTGAATAGAACCTACTGTAAATACAGTTTCAAATACATCCCAAGGATTTTCTTCTAACTGTTTATGTCCTAGACTTAAACGACGATTTTCTTTATCAATTTCAAGAACCATCACTTCAATATCAGCACCTATTTCAGTGAATTCTGAAGGATGTTTAATCTTTTTAGTCCAAGAAAGATCCGAAATATGAATTAATCCGTCAACTCCTTCTTCAATCTCCACAAAGATACCAAAGTTTGTAAAGTTCCGCACTTTAGCCGTATGCTTAGAACCAACTGAATATTTCGCATCAATATTTTCCCATGGATCTTCTTTAAGTTGTTTAATACCTAAAGACATTTTACGTTCTTCGCGATCAAGTGTTAAGATGATAGCCTCTACTTCATCGCCAACTTTCATAAAGTCTTGAGCAGAACGCAAGTGTTGTGACCAAGACATCTCTGATACGTGGATTAACCCTTCAACTCCCGGAGCAATTTCAACAAAAGCACCATAGTCTGCCATTACCACAACTTTTCCTTTAACTTTATCACCTACTTTCAATTCAGTATCTAAAGAATCCCATGGATGAGGAGTTAATTGCTTAATACCTAAAGCAATACGTTTTCTATCTTCGTCAAAATCAAGAATAACAACATTTAATTTCTGATCTAGTTCAACTACCTCTTTTGGATCGTTAACTCTACCCCAAGAAAGATCTGTTATATGAACTAATCCGTCAACTCCTCCAAGGTCGATAAACACACCATAAGAAGTAATGTTTTTAACTGTTCCTTCAAGAACCTGACCTTTTTCAAGTTTGCTGATGATTTCTTTCTTCTGTTGTTCTAATTCCTCTTCGATAAGAGCTTTATGAGATACTACTACGTTTTTATATTCCTGGTTGATTTTCACCACCTTGAATTCCATTGTTTTTCCAACAAATACGTCGTAATCTCTAATTGGTCTAACGTCAATTTGAGAACCGGGTAAGAAAGCTTCTATACCGTGTAAGTCAACAATCATACCACCTTTTGTACGACATTTGATATAGCCTTTCATAATCTGGCCTTTGTCGTGAGCTTCATTGATACGCTCCCAAGCACGAACTACACGCGCCTTTTTATGTGAAAGCACCAATTGGCCTCTCTTATCCTCTTGACTTTCAATGTAAACTTCAACAGTATCACCTATTTTCAATTCAGGATTATAGCGGAACTCGTTTAGAGAAATTACACCATCAGATTTAAATCCAATGTTAACAACAACTTCACGTTTGTTCATAGCGATAACTGTGCCGTCTATAACTTCACGGTCGCTAACCTTGTTCAAAGTGTCATCGTAAATTCCTTCTAAATCCGTACGATTTTTTTCTCCCACATAATCATCTCCTGCTTCAAATAGGTCCCAGTCAAAATTCTCAAGGGGAGTGACGTTTTTTAAATTTTCCATTAATAATTTGTTAATAATAAGTTAATTAAATTAGACATTATATTGATATAACTTCAAATAGCGGACAAAAATACAACTAATCTCCTGAATAACAAAGATTTTATAAAAAAATCATTTAAAGAAACCGAACATTTAAGGGTGAGACAATAGGATTATAAAAATTAAGTCCCAGACCGATTAATTTTGTTAAAATATAAGGAAACTATCGACTAAAGAGTTCAAAAGTAATCTCAAAACCAAACTTAAAATCATTCCAATTGGTAGAGCTAACAAATAAACCCAAATCAAAAATATGTGTACCAATTCCATATCCAATTTCAATATATGGATTTAAGTGTTTCATTCCTAACGCATTTAAATATAACCGTTCACTTAAAACAAAACGAGTTTGCTTTGATAAATGCTTTAAGAATAGGAAAGGAGATTCATAGGTTAAATGACCTCGCACATAATGACGAGAAGCATTATACCATCTGCCATCGAGTAATTGAAAAACTCCTCCTATTTCGTCGCGCCATCCTATGGGTAAGTTATGTTTAGTAAATCTGGCAAAATCAACAAAAAAAAGCTGCTCTTGATTAGTAAATTTACCACCGCCTACTCTATAAGATAAATTTCTCATTAAACTTAAAGGAATATATTGTTGTATTTCCAATTCAATTTTTTCATATCCTCCAGTACTGTTAAGAAACCCTTTGATTCCTCTTTCATAATCAAAAATAATAGTGGGGTAGTTTCCGTGAAGATTTATTTTTCGGTTTCCGCTCATATAATAATATTGCCCGGGAGTCCATGAAATAGTAACATGAGGAGCACAACTTATATATGTTTTTTTTATTTTCCCCTCAAGGTCTTCGTCCTCACTCTCCGGAGTCTTATTTACGGCTAATTTTTCTTGTTTCTTTTTTGATACCGGTTTTCTCCTATGAGCCACCAACCCTAAATCTAACGTCAAGCCATTGACAATCTCCAAACTGTGATAAACATTGAAATATAGATCTCGAAAATATTCTAAATTAAGATCATCAAGATTAAATATACTATCCGGGGTTTCGGATATCTCTTTCAGTACATCACTAGGATATATGGGATTACCTTTTCCCACATCAAAATGGAAAGAGCCTCTTTTACTTGGCCAATACCCATACTCAAAATTCAAATTCCAATACAGTTCTTTTTGTTTAAAATTATATCCTATTCTGGGAACTATACGCAACAAGCGATCTTTGTTAAATAAATGATTATACTTTATGGTTTGCTTATATGAAAGTCCTTTAGTTCCACTATAACTAAACATTAATGGATTTAATAAAGGAGAAATTTTAATATCTGCATATTGTTCCAAGCGAAATGTATTACTACTAATAAGTACATCACCAATATCACCCCAAAATGCTCTCTTTTTTTTCTTTCCTTTGGGTTTTATTAAAGATGTTGAATCTGATACATATTTAAAATAAATTTGTTTTTCCTCATCAGTCAATTCTATGGGACGGAATTCTTCAAATAGGTTAACGTCGGTACTATAACTACAAGTATCTGTACTCAAGTTAAAAGAGTGCGACAGATCATATTTTTTTTCTTTTATCTCTTTTTTTTCGGTATGAATCGAGTCATATTTTAGTCTTACACAATAATTACCATTTACTTTATTTCCTATAAAATTCACATAAATATTTGCATTATACCCCATAGGTAATAATTCTGTTTCAGAGCCTAAATCGCCCATCTGCACCACATTATCGAAGATAAAAAACTCCGATCTACCCGAGAAAGTTAATTTACGTATACTGAAATTAGTGCCACTAATAATCATTTCCCCTTTCACTAATTGAAAGCTACTTTTCTTAGGTTTGTAACTCACCTTATAGTGAACAATATTGTTATCATCATAAAAAACAGAATCTAATCGATATTTATAATATTTCCTTGCATTAGCAGCTAATGGGGAAATTAACTTACTGTAAAGAAGGGTTGATTCATAAATATTAATATGAAAATATTCCAATGCTAATCCTTCGGGAGCACCAAAATTAGGAATGGTACCCGTAGCAGCTTTAACTTTTTGATCGTAAATATTAGGAGCAGTATAGTGCAAATCACTATACGACTCGGCAATGTACTCACTAACCCCTTTTTTGGGACGGAACAACGTAGGTATCAACCTAAACAGAATATTTCTGCTATATATGTCAAAAGCAACTTTAATATATACCTCTGCTGTATATTCACTTATTGCATTTTTATGCTCTTTGGCAGCTTCAATTGTTTGATCAATGAGAGGTGCTATTTCAAAATAAGGCTTTACAAGCGTTTTTTCTTCCTGAGCATAAAGAGCAACATTACCAAACAAAGAAAAAAACAGACTCAATAGTAATATGGTTCTGATATCTTTTGTCAAATCATCAATTATATTATAAATACATACACAAACTTATATAAATAAGAACAGATTATAAGAAAATTCAAAGGTTTTTTATGACTGAAATTAATCTTGACCACAAAGACAGATACAAATTGATTGTTTTGTAAAAAGCAATCATTAAAATCAACACTATTAAACTGGAAGATACACATTATTAATTTACGGATGATGAAAAACCAGTATAGTCATAATTTGAAAAATATTTTATAAAAAAAAGAAGCAACTAATCAACCCTAACTTATTAATCATTAAAAATAGAGCCATTTAAGAACTTTTATCTTAGAAAAAACCCTATTTTTGTAAGATTCAATATTAAAAACAGCACTAAAATTATGTCAAAAATGCGTTTTTTAGCTTTGCAAGAGCTTTCTACGAGACGTCCACTAGAAATTATCCCTCCCTCAAACGATTTAACCGAATATTATGGAAGTCATGTCTTTGATCAGAAGAAGATGAAGCAGTATCTCTCTAACGATGCATATGAAGCGGTTATGAATGCAAATAAAAAAGGCACTCCCATTAATGGTGAAATGGCAAATCAAATCGCCGAGGGAATGAAACGTTGGGCTAAATCATTAAATGTAACGCATTACACCCATTGGTTTCAACCCTTAACCGATGGCACCGCCGAGAAACACGATAGCTTTATTGATTTTGATCAAGAAGGAAATGTCATTGAACATTTCTCCGGAAAATTGCTGGTACAACAAGAACCTGATGCTTCATCTTTTCCAAGCGGAGGAATAAGGAACACCTTTGAAGCCAGAGGATATACGGCATGGGACACCTCGTCGCCTGCCTTTGTTGTAGACACTACACTTTGTATTCCTACAGTATTCATTTCGTATACAGGAGATGCCTTAGATTACAAAACCCCCCTATTAAAATCTTTGGAGGCATTGGATAAAGCGGCAACATCTGTTTGTAAATTATTTGACGAAAACATAAATCATGTATATACCAACTTCGGTTGGGAACAAGAGTTTTTTTTAATAGATACGGCACTATATAATGCACGTCCGGACTTATGTCTGACCGGTAGAACATTAATGGGACATTCTTCGGCTAAAGACCAACAACTGGATGATCATTATTTTGGCTCAATTCCCCCAAGAGTGACTGCCTTTCTTAGAGAATTGGAAATTGAATGCTACAAATTAGCCATTCCCATTAAAACCAGACACAATGAGGTAGCTCCTAATCAGTTTGAAATAGCGCCTATTTACGAAAGTGCAAATCTGGCAAACGATCATAACCAACAAGTCATGGACTTAATGAAGCGTATTGCCCAAAGACATAAATTCACGGTTTTATTTCATGAAAAGCCCTACCATGGTATTAATGGATCTGGAAAGCACAACAACTGGTCTTTGTATACCGATACAAAAGTGAATCTGTTTTCTCCAGGCAAGAATCCTAAAATGAATGTATTATTTCTTACTTTTCTTGCCAATGTCTTGATGATGGTCTATAAAAATCAAAATCTGCTGAGAGCAGCAATCGCAAGTGCCGGAAATAATCACAGGTTAGGGGCAAACGAAGCACCTCCCCCCATATTATCCATCTTTTTAGGAGAAGATCTGTCTAAAGTCTTAAATGAAATAGCTAAACAAGACACAAGTCAAAGTTTGAGCAAAGAAGAAAAAACCACCTTAAAACTTGAATTATGTAGAGTGCCGGAAATTCTATTAGACACAACTGACAGAAACAGAACCTCACCTTTTGCCTTTACTGGAAACCGCTTTGAGTTTAGAGCAGTAGGCTCTTCCGCAAACTGCGCTGCTTCTCTAATTGCAATTAATGCGGGAATGGCTAATCAATTAAATGAATTTAAAGCTTCCATAGATAAACTCATTGAATCAAATGCAAGTAAAGATGATGCTATTTTTCAAGTACTTAAACAAACAATCATAGATTCGGAGGCTATCCGGTTTGAAGGGGACGGATATTCAGAAGAATGGAAAGAAGAGGCTAAGCGCCGAGGTTTAACCAACATATCACACGTACCTGAAGCTCTTATGCGTTATATTGATGAACAGTCAAAAAAGGTATTATTAGGAGAACGAATATTCAATTTAAATGAATTAAATAGTCGTTTAGATGTGGAACTGGAGAAATTCACTAAGAAGATACAGATTGAAAGTAGAGTATTAGGTGATTTAGCTATAAATCATATTGTTCCTATTGCCATCAGTTATCAAAATCGATTAATAGAAAACATATCAGGACTTAAAGAGATATTTACCGAAGAAGAGTTTGAAGCGTTAAGTTGTGATCGAAAAGATCTTATAAAAGAAATATCTTATCGTATATCCAGTATAAAAAAGCAAGTTCAAGAGATGATTGAAGCACGAAAAAAAGCAAATAGAATCGATGACCAACGAAAAAAAGCTTTTACTTATGCCGATACGGTTCTTCCCTACTTAGATTCGATTCGATATCACATTGATCATTTAGAGATGGAAGTAGATGATGAAATTTGGCCTTTACCTAAATATAGAGAATTACTTTTTGCTAAATAATTGACATTTATTCGGGTTTTTAGTGAGAAAACCTCTATGTCTTTCATATTTAATCATTTTCTTTCTATATTTGTGTTATATAACATACTGTTCGTTATAAATTGACATGGGAAAAAAAGATTATTCACACATTGTCCTTTCAGAGCAAATTCCGGAAATATGGGATCCTCTTAATGAAGCACAAAAAGAACTTTTATCAGCTAGTTGTATCTTCAAAAGATTTAAAAAAAATGAAGACATCTATAATGAGGGTGAAGTTCCTGAGTTTTTAATGTGTTTGATTAGTGGTAAAGTAAAAATTTATAAAGAAGGTGTTGGGGGTAGAAATCAAATTATACGAATGATTAAACCGGTTGAATATTTTGGTTATAGAGCCTATTTTGCTTCCGAAAATTATGTTACTGCCGCCGCCGCCTTTGAACCTTCACTTATCTGTCTTATTCCCATGAAACTAGTAGCAGATTTCACCTGTAAAATCTGCGAATTATCCACTTTCTTCATACGCCAGCTCTCCATTGATTTAGGCATTGCCGATGAAAGGACTGTAAATCTAACTCAAAAACACATCAGAGGGCGTTTAGCTGAATCTTTATTATTCTTAAAAGAAAGTTATGGGTTGGAAGAAGATGGTTATACCCTCAGTATTTATTTATCAAGAGAAGATTTAGCCAACCTTTCAAACATGACTACCTCTAACGCCATTAGAACGCTTTCCAATTTCGCATCCGAACGCATCATTGCAATTGATGGACGTAAAATTAAGCTGATTGATGAAAGCAAGCTAAAGAAGATTAGCAGAATGGGGTAAAGATAAAACGAAAAGAATGAAAAAAGGTTTATTTTATGCAATTTTGGCCTCAATTTTATGGGCTATAGTTAATCCGTTTATCAAGCAAGGATTAAGTTATGATTTTACCCCAATGAACTTTGCAGGACTAAGGTTTATAGCTGTTGGTATTATTCTTTTTATATATAAATGGCAAGGGAATATCATTAGAAAGATAATTCAACATAAAAAATTATTTCTCAATCTTATTCTCATAAATATGTTTATGGGATACACAGCTTTCTACTTTGGCGTTGATTTGGTTAGCGGAGCCATTTCCTCTATTATTATGGGATTAACTCCTTTAATTAATGTATTATTAGCACATTTCTTGGCTAGCAATGATAAGCTTAATGGATATAAAATAATAAGCTTAATAATAAGCTTCATCGGATTAATTTTTATTATTGGGATGGGTGGAGAAGATGGAAACCCACTGAATGGAAAGGGTATATTTGGAATTATATTATTATTGCTAAGCATTATATTTCAAGGATATTCAGCCATTTCTGTATCAGAAGAAAAAGGAAGAGTTGATCCTATCTTCTTAAATGCAGTACAAATGTTTTTTGGAGGATTACTCATATACATTATTGGCCTACTTACTGAAGGATTTAAACCTTTTTTATTCAAACCAACAGGATTCTATGTGAGTTTAGGTGTACTAATATTCATCTCTGTTTTTGCATTCAGTTTTTGGTTTATGGCACTACGAACAGAAGGGACAAAAGTAAGTGATATAAATATGTGCCGCCTCATTAATCCTATTTTAGGAGCTATTTTAAGTTGGTTTATGTTACCAGATGAATATCCCACATTCAGTACAGTAGCAGGAATGATTGTTATTGTAAGCTCATTAATAATTTACTTTAAAGGTCCAGAAATATTAGCATGGTATAGATCAAAAAAATGAATTATTAAGATCACTTGTTCATAAAAACAGATACTCCTCTTTTACTTCTAAGCAAAAGAGGAGTATCTGTTTTATTCTATTCTTCACACAAAACCACCTTGGCAGTATTTTGATGAAGCCGAAATTTAATCTATCTTTCTCAATACTTGTGCTGTTCTCGCAGGAACGTAGAGTTTTAACCACTCCTTGTTTTCTTTTTCATAAAGTGGATCGGGTAAAGTTAAATGCACAACATTTTCATCAACGAAACCATTACCACCAAAAACTTTATTGTCTGTATTAAGTACAACTTCATAACTTCCCGGAGCAACTAAAAATCCATAATCCGTAAATGACTGACTTGGATTAAAATTGAAGACAAAAATCAAATCATCTCTTTTATAAGCTAGTACTTGATCGGCATCATTATGCCAAATTTCAACAACAGGTAATTTCTGAAACCCCTCTTTGTGTTTAATTAAAGACAACATAGAGCGATCAAAATCTCCCATATAATGATAGGTAAGATTAGGATTATCCATTAAATCCCATTGTCTGCGGGCATATTTATACGACCAACGGTTCCCTTCTCTTGGAAAATCGATCCATTCAGGATGTCCAAACTCATTTCCCATAAAATTCAAGTATCCTCCATTCATAGTCGTAGAGGTTAATAAACGAATCATCTTATGGAGTGCAATCCCTCGATGAACCACATAGGTTTCATCTCCTTTTTGCATATGCCAATACATATCTGCATCAATAAGCCAAAATATAATGGTCTTGTCACCTACAAGTGCCTGATCGTGGCTTTCAGCATATGATATGGTCTTCTCATCCGCTCTGCGATTAGTAACCTCCCAAAACATACTTGAAGGTTTCCAATCTTCGTCTATCTTTTCTTTTAATAGTTTAATCCAATAATCCGGAATATTCATGGCCAGCCTATAATTGAACCCATATCCTCCATCCTCAAATGGAAGTGCCAAACCGGGCATTCCAGAGACTTCTTCAGCTATGGTTACGGCAAAAGGATTCACTTCATGAATTAACTGATTAGCTAAAGTAAGGTAAACTATAGCATTATCATCTTGACGGTCATTATAATAATCTTCATAAGAGGTAAAAGCCTCTCCCAACCCATGACTATAGTATAACATGGAGGTTACACCATCAAACCTAAAACCATCAAACTTATATTCTTCTAACCAAAACTTACAATTAGAAAGTAGAAAGTGAATCACTTCATTTTTACCATAATCAAAACATAAAGAATCCCATGCCGGATGTTCTCTACGTTCACCAGGATAAAAATACTGATTCGGATCTCCGGCAAAATTCCCCAACCCTTCTACTTCATTCTTCACTGAATGAGAGTGAACAATATCCATAATTACAGCTATACCCATATCATGAGCTTCATCTATCAGCTGCTTTAATTCATCAGGGGTACCAAAACGAGAAGATGCGGCAAAGAAATTAGAAACGTGATAACCAAAACTCCCATAATAGGGATGCTCTTGGATTGCCATTAACTGAATACAGTTATATCCGGCTTTGGCTATTCTGGGCAATGTATTTACTCTGAACTCATTATAGGTTCCAACCTTTTCTTGTTGCTGAGCCATACCAATATGGCATTCATAAATTAAAAGGGGACTGTTTTCATCAATCTTAAAATTGGTATTCTTAATCTCATATCTATCACTATCCAAAGGGTTCCACACTTGTGCATTAAATATATGGGTATTCTCATCTTGTACCACTCGAGTAGCCCAAGCCGGAATGCGCTCTCCTTCTCCTCCATTCCAAGAAATAATCAACTTATATAAGTCCCCATGCTTTAGAAAATCAGATTTTAACTGAATCTCCCAGATACCATTGTTGTTTCGTTTTAACTTAAAGTCCTCCTGTTTTTTCCAATCAGAAAAATCTCCCACTAAATAGATCTCGGTTGCATTAGGAGCCCACTCTCTAAACACCCAACCTTCGGGAATTTTGTGAAGCCCAAAATACAAATATCCGGTTGAAAAATCAGAAAGTGAGAATTTTCCATTTTGAGTCAACTCCGACTCTTTTTTTATTACTCCCTGATAACGTCCTAATATGGCTTCCTCGAAGGGTTTAAGCCAAGAATCATTCTTAATTAACTTTAGTTCTTTTTTCATATGAGAACAATTTAATATGAGATTAAACTTTAATCCGGGCCTATGCCGAATAAAACTAACTTTACATAGTTTTTTGATTTTTTACAAGATACAACTTAAAAATAACAAATTACGATTCACTTGAATCAATTGCAAAATTTATAAAATCAGCTAAACGCTTAGCTTGTTGCAGTATTTCTTCAAATTGGTTCATCGCCTTATCTTGATTAAAAAAAGAATCACAAATAGAATAAGAGATTAAAAAATCTTTAGGTTGAATATATTTTAAATGGGGATTATTCTTAGAAAAACCCCGAGGTGCAGATTTTAATCGCTGGAATCCTATTTCAGGAAAATAGTGTTTAAATGCAGGATCTTCTACTATATCTATATATTCATCTATATGTGTAAGAATATTCATTCTTATCTTATACAATAAATGAGTAGGTATATATAGGCTACCCCCACCTAAAAAACAATTTTCGGGTTCTAAATGAATATAATAACCACTTTGTGGGGCTTTTCTCCCATATGGATTAATATATCCTCCAAAATGAGTTTTATAAGGAGTTTTATCGAAAGAAAAGCGTAAATCACGATGTATGCGAAAGATACAATCTTCCGGTTTAATGGATAACACATCAGAATCAAAAGAAGATATGCGCAATAGGATATGAGATAGAAGTTCTAAAAAATCTCCCCTTGCCTCTTCATATCGTATTTTATTTGTTTCAAACCACTCTCTGTTATTATGAACAGATAAATCCTTTAAATACTGAAGAATTCTATTTACTTTTTCACTGTGAATCATATATACAAAAATAGATAAAATAATAAAAAAGCAGAATTATCCTTAATATAATATTTTTTTTAATCTTAAATTCATCCATACTATCCACTCTTTTATTTTAACATATTAAAATATGTTAGGATAGAGATTAATTCTATATTTGTAAAAGTATTACTATTATAAACCAATTTATAATTTTAAAATTATTATGAAAAAAGGAAAATTTAATATTGCGGCAATTGCCCTAAGTGCTTTATTATTATTTAGCTCATGTATAGGATCTTTTGGGCTACATAACCGCTTATTATCTTGGAATCAAGGAATAGGCAATAAATTCGTTAATGAACTCGTCTTTTTCGTTTTTAATGTTGTCCCTGTTTATCCTGTATGTTACCTTGCAGATATTTTAATTCTTAACTCTATTGAATTCTGGTCAGGAAGCAACCCTATGTCAGATGTAGGAACTATTAAGAAAGTAAAAGGTGAAAATGGTAATTACTTAGTTGAAACGTTGGAAGATGGTTACATCATAACGAAAGAAGGTGAAGATGGTGTTACTCGTTTAGTTCATAATAATGAAACCAATATATGGACTGTTGAAGCTAATGGAGAATCTTCCGACTTATTACGCATTAATGAAGATAATACTGCAGACTTATTTCTACCCAATGGAGAAACTAAGACTATTAATTTAAATGGAGAAGGATTAACTTTAGCTAAAGAAGAATTGGCTTTAGCCTTCTAAAAAATCATTAAACAAGGAAATACTGTTTATTCTTTTATATAACTGAAGTATTAAAAGGCAGATTGAAAATTCATTCAATCTGCCTTTTAACTTTTATGCTTCAACAGAAAATACAGTAGGAAAAATAAAAGGTCTGGGTTAAACCATCAGTCGGTCCCAGACCTTTGCCTGTTCTCTCCCAGACCTAACAGTATTCGGTCCCAGACCTTTTTATTCATAATACTTAGCATTAAAATAGGGTCTAAAACCGATAAAAAAATATTTTCTCTAAAAACTCTTTGGCTCATCACAGATTAAAAAGGATAACCTACAGCAAAATGAAAGGCAAAGTCTCTACTAAATTTAGGATGAATAATTGGATATCTATCTTTCCCATTGTCATAAGCCGGGTTTATAGCCTTCATTCCCCCATCGAAACGTAGAACAAAGAAAGAAAGATCTAATCGTAAGCCTAGGCCATAAGCCACGGCTATCTCTTTATAAAACTTATTGAACTTAAACTTTCCTCCGGGTTGTGCTTCATATTCCCTTAACGTCCAAATGTTACCCGCATCAATAAATAAAGCCCCTTGAAATTTCCAGAACAGTCGTGTTCTAAATTCTATACTGGCATCCAACTTTAAATCACCCGATTGATTTAAGAAATTTCCATCTCCTTTAAATGAGCCCGGTCCCAATTCACGAACCGACCAGCCTCTAACACTATTGGCACCCCCGGAAAAATAACGTTTTTCAAAAGGAATTACCTTGGCGTTTCCATAGGGTATTGCAATGCCTATTCCTGCATGATAGGCTATGGTATTACGCTCGTCCAGAACAATGGTTTTAGAGAAATCAAAATCACCTTTTATGTATTGTGCATAAGGTATGCCCAACAACTCATATTCCTTATCCTCGTTTTTTTTCGATTTAAACAACTTGGATAGGCCAAAAAGCAAATTACCTGCAGATTCAATACTTGCTCTGATGGAATAAGAACTACCCGGAGTAGTGGATGTTGTGAGAAAATTTCCTGCACTATTATATTGATAACTATAACCGGAACTAACAATCAACCGATTCTTATAATTATATTCCAAAATATAATTTCGTCCCTGCTCTAGATGCTCTTCTTTAAATCGCTCAGAAATCCAAGGCATATATAGATAGCTTATGTCTAAAAGATCAAATCGATTATATTTTCGTTGTTCTTTTCTTTGCCAAATATAGCTCCAATATGCAGAAGCCACATTCCTAGAAAACTCAGGCCTTTTTTGATAATTAAACTGCAAACCAAATTCAGTAGTTGCATTAATCTTACGCTTAAAATTTGAAGAAAGAAAAGGAAATAAAAATCGAGGAAAGTTTAGATTTAACTCTCCTCCATACTCACGATAATTATGATTGCTATATCCCTGCTGTAAGCCAGTAATCGCCTCATAAGCTCCACGAGCTTTTATAGTAAATGTTTCTGAACCTTTGAATATATTCCTATGCGAATATGAAACTTGAGCAGCAGCACCTAAATCTCCGGCTGAATTTGTACCATCAAGCTCCAATGAGATGGATTGATTCTTCCCTTTGGTCAATAAGAGATAAGCAGCCAACTGTGTGCTATCGGATGCCATCGGCAGAAAGTGAATGTTGGTGTATTTTAAAGCAGACAATCGCCCAAAATTCGCATAGGTTTCTTGCACCTCTTTTTCATTATATAATTTCCCTTTTGATAACCGTAAATTTTCTGTCAGAACACTTGGTCTAAAAGGTAATTTATCTTTGTAATAAATGGGATAACCTTTATAATGAATGGAATCGTTTATGTTGATACTCCCTAAAGCACTCGATTGTAACAAATCAAAATCGGTAATAAAACTTATCTGATTCAGATAATGCTGGCTATGTTTACTACTACGCTCCGGAGAAAAAGCATTATAAGGGTGCAAATGTAAGGTTAAATCCACCTTATAGGTGTTTCTAATCGTATCTGCCGTATAGGTTAGGAATTCTTTATTAAAACGAAAATAGCCATTATTTTGCAATAGACGGGTTATTCGCTCTCGTTCAGCATCTAAAACATTTATATCTAATTGCATCCCTTCATATAATAAAGTATTAACTGAATCATTGCGTAAATAAAAGGCTATTTGTCTATCGTTTATATCATATTTTAGATGATTTACAATATAAGGTTCTCCTGCTTTTATATAGTAATGAACCGTAACCTGTTTTCGTTTTGTTTTTTTCTCTCGGTGAACATCCGCACGCATATATCCCATATTTTGGACGGCCTTTTGCAATTCTTCCTGCGTTCTGTCCGCTTCTGTTTCACTAAAAATAACAGGGTCATCCCCTATTTTTCTCAAAAAACGGTTTATCCATTTCGTTGAATCACGACCCGAAAGGTTGTAGATATAGAGCGGGGTTTTAAAAAGACTAAACCACTTGGCATTGGGTGTCTGTCTTAAATAGGGCTTTAAGTCAGACGATTTTACTTTCTTATTATCGCTATGAATCTTAACATCGTTTAATAGATAAGAATTATCAGGAACATATTTCGTGGCTGAACATCCCCAAAAAAAGAGAAATGAAGATAGGCCTAATAAAATATAGATAATTCCCTTTTTCATTATATAAACAATTTTCTTTCAATAATCAATAAGACACAAAGATAGACGTTTTTTCTGTTTGATAAAATAATTCTTTTCTACATCATTTAAGATTAATAAAATCAATATATATTGTAGTTTTGCTACATTATTACCTACTTTACCATAATAAAAAATAGATTCAATGAAGATAAGCAAAAATAGATTAAAACTCATTCGTTCATTAAATCAAAAAAAATATAGGGATCAAAATAATATATTTTTAGCTGAAGGTCCTAAGCTGGTTGAAGAATTATTAAAGGTGTTGCCCTGTCAGTTTATAGCAGCAACATCCGATTGGCTGGACCACAAAGAAACATTAAAGGCTCAAGAAATAGTAGAGGTATCTCCAGAAGGTCTTAAGCAAGGAAGTTTTTTGCAAACTCCGCAACAAGTATTAGCTCTATTTGAGAAACCTAAACCTATCATTAATCCTGAGATTATAAACAGCTCTTTGTGTTTGGCTTTGGATGATATTCAATCTCCGGGCAATTTGGGTACAATTGTCCGATTAGCCGATTGGTTTGGTATAGAGGACATCTTTTGCTCTCACCATACGGCAGACATCTTTAACCCTAAAGCAATACAAGCCACAATGGGATCCATCTCCAGAGTAAGAGTACATTATACCTCTTTAACTCAACTGATAAAGCAATTAAATGGCACCCCTATTTTTGGAGCATTTTTAGAGGGTAAGTCAATATATAAAGAAAAGTTACCCAATAAAGGACTTATCATTATGGGTAATGAAGGAAGTGGAATCAACAAAGATCTTGAATCGATGATTACAAACAAATTATATATTCCCAATTATCCTCAAGACAGAAAGGGATCCGAATCACTTAATGTAGCAGTAGCTACCGCAATAATTTGTGCTGAGTTCCGGCGACAGGCTGTTTATGAATAAAATCGAAAGGGGCACAAAAATAGAGAGAATAAGACTTTAAAGAAAAACTAAGCGGTAACTGAGATAACAAAAGTTTTTTATCAATAAAAATAGCCTCTTCAGGTTTATTTTCAACTTTCTCTTGTGGTGTCAAGAAGAGTACGCCGGAGTGCATCCAACAAGTATGAGGGGTTTCTTTTTCCATAGAGGCTATTCTAAGCGTTTGGGTTTCATAATCTAAAGAAACAACAACCTGACTATACCAACCCTTGGATGCTATAAAGAGTAGAGATGAAGCCCAACTTTTAACGGGATTACTCACGAGTAGGATTTAATTGTATGGATTGACTATCGCCATCATTTTTCAAAACACTATCCTGATTATTCAAAGCCGGTTCTTTCTTTTCTTTAGCTTCTTCCTTATCTTGAGCCGATCTTTCTCGCAAAGCTCTTGGATCACGCCTAATTATATTATTTTGTTTAGAAGCAGAAGAAGATAGGGTATCTTTTTTCTCAACCTCTTTTGATTTTAGGGTGTCAAGGGAAATTGAATCAGACTCTATTTCCAAAGAATCCATAAATAAGGAATCCTGAGCGTGATATCGCATCAATGTAACATCACTAACAAAATATTCATTAAGTAATGAATCGTTTTGAGGAACATAAATAAAACCTCTAACTTCCTTTAATGCACCTAATGTATCAGCAAAAACCATTAATGTATTTGTTCCACTACTCTTTATTTTCCTTTCAACAAAAACTGTAGAGTCGTTTTCATAGATGGCTTGCAAACTCATCATAGGAGCAGATAAAGAATCGTGCCTAAATGGATCTTTTAGAAGGTAGTTTGCCTTCCAAATCAAAGTATCTCTATTTTGGAAATTTGTATCAAAAGGAAGAATAAAAGTTAACTTATTTTGAAATGGAGCACTGCTTAATTTATAGTTTTTACGCCAAGCCCAAACATCAATGCTATCTCCTTCTTTACTGATTAATGGCCGATCTTCACGAATAGCAACAAGAACATCAATTGACTCTTTTTCTTTCTCCAAACGCTTGTTTACTCTTTCATAAACATGAGATAATAGCTCTAAGTTACGTGTATACCACACCATTGAAGAGTCGAAGTCTGCTTGTGTAATATGGTGCTTCTTAAAAACAGATTCAATATAAATAACTTTTTTATAGCGCTCATCGTAGGATATTTCATCAGCCATAGCTTTAGCTATATGATAGTCATAGAGCACATCCTCCATTTTTTGCTCCGATAAAACATCCTTAGGGATTTCCACTTTGCAAGCTACGAAGGAAAACAGAATAAAAAGAACTAAAATGTATATGCAGTTAATTAACTTCATTCCTTCTTTACTTTGTCCTTATTTTCCTTAAAATGTTTGGAGTGATAAGCTTCATTGAGATACTTACTATAAAAGAGCAGCAGTGCAAAAATACCACAAGTAATAGATGCATCAGCAAAATTAAATATAGGGCTAAAAAAAATAAAACGATTACCACCTACCCATGGCATCCATTCAGGCCAAAAAGTGTCTATTATTGGAAAGTAAAACATATCTACCACTTTACCATAGAATAAAGATTCATAACCATTACTCGGATTAAAAGCGGCTATATGAGAATAGGTGCTTTCTTCAAATAATACTCCGTAAAATACGCTATCAATAATATTTCCTACAGCACCAGCTAAAATTAAAGAGATACAAATTATGTATCCTGTCTTAAATTTACGTTTTATAATACGAGACAAATAAATACCTATAATGATTACAGCAACGACACGAAAAAGGGTTAAGAACAACTTTCCAAAGATTTCCATGCCAAAAGCCATTCCATTATTCTCGGTGAAATAGATGTAAAACCAATCTGTAATGTGAATACTCTCGTGTAAATACATTGAGGTCTTCACCCATACTTTAATAATCTGATCAATTACAATTACCGAAAAAATAGTAAATAATGCCCAATGACTTTTCCTTATACTTTTTTCCATTTTGCTCTTTTAGAATAAAATAAAAAGGTTGAGTATGATTAAATTCCTTACAAATTAAACATTCTCAACCTTCTAAATTTAGTTTCAATTAAAATTCAGAAAATAAAAAACTTATTTTCATTTTTCATTCTTTTTTGCTTCAATACTAAGTGTTGCATGAGGAACTACACGTAAACGTTCTGCAGGAATCAGCTCTCCTGTTTCTCTACAAATGCCGTATGTTTTATTCTCTATCCGTACTAAAGCAGCTTGTAAGTTGTTTATGAACTTCAATTGACGTTGAGCTAGGCGTTGAGTTTCCTCTTTAGATAATGCACTAGCACCCTCATCAATAATCTTATAGGTTGGAGAGGTGTCGTCTGTAGAGTTGTTATCTATACCTAAAAGACTATCATTTAACAATTTATAGTCACGTTTCGCTAATTCTAGCTTTTCCATTATAATCTCACGGAATTCTGCTAACTCAGCATCGGAATATCTAGTTTTTTTTGCCATAATAATCAAATTTTGATGGTTAATAAATCTTCTATATTTTCTCAATATATACATCTAATGAGAAGCTGTCAAAATCAATCTTCTCACCGCCATTTACTTCGTTAGCTAGGTCTAATGATATTGCTAATACTTGACCGCAAATATACTCATTATATTCTTGAATAGCTTCATCTGTCTCAGCGTTTTTAGATATTATTATTTTAATTTTATCCGTTATTTCAAACCCTTTGGCCTTTCTTAGATTCTGAATTCTATTGACAAGCTCGCGAGCAATACCTTCCTTCTTCAACTCATCGGTAAGGGTTACATCTAAGGCAACAGTCACTTTACCTTCATTCGCAACTAACCACCCGGGAATATCTTCACTAAATATTTCCACCTCATTAAGTGTTATTTCAGCTTCTCCTGATTGTAAGGAAAGAATAATACTACCCTTCTGCTCTAATTCAGCAATAGTCTTTTGATCTATGGCAGACATGGCAGCAGAAACTTCTTTCATTTGCTTACCAAATTTAGGCCCTAGTTTTTTAAAATCACATTTTACTCGTTTCACTAATACCCCAGAGGCATCATCAACAAATTCTAATTCTTTAACATTAACTTCGCTTAATATTAAATCCTTAACAGCATCAATTCTGCGTTGTTGTTCTGTGTTCAATACCGGTATCATTATACGCTGCAAAGGTTGACGGACTTTGATATTTACTTTTCTACGAAGAGCCAAGACCATTGAACTCACCTGTTGTGCCAACAACATACGAGCTTCCAAATCAATATCAATGAATTCCTCCTTTACTTCCGGAAACAAAGCTAAATGCACCGATTCTACTCCATTATCTTTAGTTACTCTACTTAAATCCAAATAAAGTTGATCTGCATAAAATGGAGCTATTGGAGCTATCAATCTCGCTATGGTTTCTAAGCAAGTATATAATGTTTGATAAGCTGCTAACTTATCTTTAGTAAATCCTCCACCCCAGAAGCGTTTTCTATTCAGTCGTACATACCAATTTGACAAATGATCGTTAACAAAATCTGATATTAACCGACCGGCTTTAGTAGGCTCATAATCATCAAAACAAGCACTTACTTCTTTTATCAATGTGTTTAACAAAGAGATAATCCATCGGTCAATTTCAGGTCGATCTTCAACAGCTATCTCCTCCTGACTATAATCAAACTCATCTACATTAGCATAAAGGGCAAAAAATGAATAGGTATTATACAGCGTCCCAAAGAAACGGCGACGCACTTCATCCAACCCATCAAAGTCAAATTTCAAATTATCCCATGGGGCTGAATTTGTAATCATATACCAACGCACTAGATCCGATCCATATTTTTCTATGATTTCAAATGGATCTATAGCATTTCCCCAACGCTTTGACATTTTATTGCCACTTTTGTCAAGCACTAATCCATTAGAAATTACGGTTTTGAACGCCCTACTATCGAACACCATCGTTGCTATGGCATGAAGCGTATAAAACCACCCTCTGGTTTGATCCACTCCTTCTGCAATAAAATCAGCAGGAAACACCTCTCCACTATCTAATAACTCTTTATTTTCAAAAGGATAATGAATTTGAGCATAAGGCATACTACCGGAATCAAACCACACATCTATCAAATCGGGCTCACGTTTCATTGGCTTACCACTCTCTGATACTAAAATGATATCATCTACATAGGGACGGTGTAAATCAATTTTCTCATAATTCTCTGCTGAATAATCACCCGGAATAAAGCCCTTTTCTCTATAAGGATTTTCTTTCATGAATCCGGCTTCAACTGATTTGTCCATTTGTTGATACAGCTCTTCTACCGATTCAATGCAAAGCTCCTCTTTATAATCTTCCGTCCTCCATATAGGCAGTGGGGTACCCCAGTAACGAGAACGACTTAAATTCCAATCATTCAAATTCTCAAGCCATTTCCCAAAACGCCCAGTACCTGTTGATGTCGGCTTCCATTTAATCTCCTTATTCAATGCAATCATAGCATCTTTACACGCTGTGGAACGAATAAACCAACTATCTAAAGGATAGTATAAAATAGGCTTATCCGTACGCCAACAATGTGGATAATTATGCTTTTGTCTTTCTATCTTAAACGCTTGACTCTTCATTTTAAGCATCAAGCTAAGAGATAAATCAACCGTTTCATCTTGAAACGTTAAGGTTTCGTCGTATTCATTCTTAACATAACGACCGGCATATTCTTTATATAACTCTACATTGACGTGTTCTTTTACAAACAGCACATCCATTTGATCGATAGGATAAAATTTACCCGTTAAATCAACCAGTGGACGCAACTCCCCATAAACATCTTTGATTTGTAAGGGAGGAACACCTGACTCTTTAGCTACTTTCGCATCATCCGCACCAAACGTCGGGGCGATATGCACGATACCTGTACCATCCTCTGTAGAGACAAAATCGCCACTGATTATACGGAAAGCCCCTTCAGCAGGTGTTATCCATGGAATTAATTGTTCATATTTCATTCCCACTAAATCGGAGCCCTTATATTTTCCTATGATTTCATAAGGTACAATTTGACTCCCTTCTTTATATTCATCTAACGACAAACCTTTAGCTTTTGGGTGAAAGTGAGCATTAACCAAAGCCTCAGCAAGCACAACGGTTATCGGTTTTCCGGTATAAGCATTATAGGTTTTTATTGCCACATAATCGATATCAGGGCCAACACAAAGAGCTGTATTCGAAGGTAAGGTCCACGGTGTAGTTGTCCAAGCCAAGAAATAGGGATCCCCCCATTCCATCATTTCTTCCTTAGGATTCTTAATTTTAAATTGTGCTACAACAGTAGTATCTTGGACATCACGATAGGCTCCGGGTTGATTCAACTCATGCGTACTCAAACCTGTACCTGCAGCCGGAGAATAGGGCTGTATGGTATAACCTTTATATAGATAACCCTTTTTATAAAATTGTTTTAACAACCACCAAAGCGTCTCAATATAACGATTGTCATAGGTAACATAAGGGTCTGTCATATCCACCCAATATCCTATTTTATGCGTTAAATCTTCCCACTCCTTTGTATATTTCATTACTGCTTTTCGACAAGCAGCATTATAATCGGCAACAGAAATAACTTTTCCAATATCCTCTTTCGTAATACCTAACTCTTTTTCAACGCCTAATTCAACAGGCAACCCATGAGTATCCCAACCGGCTTTACGCTTAACTTGGAATCCTTTCATAGTTTTATAACGACAAAAAACATCTTTAATGGCGCGAGCCATCACGTGATGAATACCCGGCATGCCATTAGCAGAGGGTGGTCCCTCGTAAAAAACAAATGAAGGACAACCCTCACGCTGTGTTGTGCTTTTTGTAAAGACATCAAGTTCATCCCACCTCTTAAGTACATCTTTATTTACTTGAGAGAGATTCAGCTGATCATACTCATTAAACTTTTCACTCATTTCTTTTTACTGTTTTTATCGAATAAGGGCAATAGTTTTCAGAAATTACCCCAAAAAGAATAATACTATCTAAATATTTTAAGGTGCAAATTTACAAAAACATTTGCTTTATACATAAAAAACTTATGAATTAAAAGCAAAAAGCAAAAAACAATGAAAAGACTCTAAAACAACAAATTAAAATTATTTCTATAAATTCAAATCATCTCTAACAAATCAAGAAAAAACGATCCTTATATCCTTCAATACTCTATATAAAATATTTCATAAAAATGACAAGAGGCCTTTTTAGCTAAAAAGGCCTCTTGTAGATAATTCAATCTATTCTATACAGTAAAACTTTACTCATGGATAAATTTAGTAATGAAATAATTTAACTTTTCTTAAAAAAACAGATTTGACACCAACCATTTTTATAAAGTGGACTAACTATCCTCTTGATCTTCTTCATCCTTTATCCTGCCCTTAAGCATAGGAACAAAAAAGAATGTATCATATTTTGAACGATGAAAATCCTTCTCAGCTAAACGATCAATGGCTGTCATCACCTGCCCCACTCGCTCATCTAAGGGCAAAACCATTCTTCCTCCTATAGCTAATTGACTAAGCAGTTGAGTAGGCACCTCTTTTGCTGCAGCCGTAATCAGTATTTTATCAAACGGAGCATATTGAGGCAATCCTTCATAACCATCGCCAAAAAACAGATGAGCCTGATAATTTAATTCAGTCAAGATTTTCTTAGCTTTCATGTGTAAGGTTTCATATCGTTCAATACTATAAACCTCTTTAACAATTTCACAAAGAATTGCAGCTTGATAACCCGATCCTGTTCCGATTTCCAACACTTTATCACTTTCCTTAAGCTGCAACAGCTGGGTTTGATAGGCAACCGTAAAAGGCTGAGAGATAGTCTGCCCTTTATCTATGGGTAAAGGCTTATCATCATAGGCTTCTAAATAAAGATCTTCTGCCATGAATAGATGCCTTGGAACAGAAGCTATTGCACGTAGCACCTCATCATCAGTTATACCACGTGTTCTCAATTTTTTCGCCAACAATTTTCGATCTCTTTCTCTTCGGTTTATATCATCCATAAATGAGCTCTTATATACATTCAATCATTATGCTATACCCCATTAAAGGTAACAAAAAAATTGATATATTAATTTTGTCAAGAAGATATTCATCTTTTTCTTTCTTCTTGTTGAATCTAGAAATAAATAATGAAGCCGCTCAATGATTATCCTCCGAAAACAAAACCTTACTTCTATTACATACCGGAATAGTAGTATTTAATCATATCTACAAATACACCATAAAGAAATGTTTTTCTTTATGGTGTATTAATTGCCTTTTTGTTGTTTATTCTTCTCCCGCTGCATTTTTCTAAACA
>CAZFXK010000003.1:0-33528 GCA_964522975.1 uncultured Bacteroides sp.
ATTTTTTTTACTAAATTACCATTTAAGTCCGGACACTATTCCAAGTGAGCTTTAGGGATTCCACAGAGAATAAACTCCAATCCTTTTCCAACCTTTCGTCGGTCTGGGTTAAACACACCTTCTAACCCAGACCGAAGGGGCTTCTCTCTGGGATCAAACAGGCATTGATCCCAGACCCACAAACTGAAAGATTAAAGAGGTCTTTGAAGGCATAAAACCACGATTTATTCTTTTTCTGCCTTATTCTGGTTTCTCCTTTCTTATCTCTTAACTTTTTTGTATATTTCTTTTCAGAATCAACAGAAAAAACAATCATATGAAGAAGTTAGTCGTTTTAACAGGAGCCGGTATGAGTGCTGAAAGTGGAATTAATACTTTCAGGGATACCGGAGGATTATGGGAGCAATATCCTGTAGAACAAGTAGCCACTCCCGAAGGATATCGTGCCAATCCAAAGCTGGTCCTGGATTTTTACAATGCACGCCGAAAAGAATTATTAAAGGTAGAACCCAACGAAGGACATAAAATCTTAGGAGAGCTTGAAAAACATTTCAAGGTTACCATCATTACTCAAAATGTGGATAACCTTCACGAACGGGGCGGAAGTTCTGAGGTCATTCACTTACACGGCGAACTGACAAAAGTATGCTCTTCTGACCGACCTAATGATTCAAGATACATCAAGAAGTTAGAACCGGAGAATTATGAGGTAAAAATAGGAGATTTGGCAGGAGACGGCTCACAGCTTCGTCCATTTATAGTTTGGTTTGGTGAAGCAGTACCTAAAATTGAAGCTGCTATTGACATTGTTAGGCAAGCTGATATTTTTTTAATCATTGGTACATCCATGAATGTTTATCCGGCAGCAGGACTATTACACTATGTTCGTCAGGGAGTTCCCATTTACCTAATAGATCCTAAACAAGTAAATGTTTCCCGATCAGACGTACAAGTCGTTCAAACTGGAGCGTCGGAAGGTATGCGTATTGTAAGAGAAAAGTTATTGAAACAATAACCTAAACACAAATCCAATATGGTTCAGCAGCGTACGAGGCCAACCATAATAATGCACCATAATACGAAAGCGTTCCTTCAAGGACGCTTTTCTGTTTTTAGTAGTCAATCCTTCATCTAAATAACAAACCAATATGAGATTACTATTGTGTATAAAAGATGCTTTCTTCAAGATGCGGATACACCAGTCAAAATCAGAGGAATAACGATATTGCAAATCATAGGGTTCAGCCAATTCTCTTTTCACAAAAAAAGCTTGATGACAAACCAGCATTCCTTTGGCAAAACTCTCCCATGTTAGTTCTACGGGTGGTTTTAAACGCCTCATCTTAACAAAGTCCCCTTTTTTATCCACTAAGGCCGTATT
This sequence comes from uncultured Bacteroides sp., assembly GCA_964522975.1. Classification (GTDB taxonomy): domain Bacteria; phylum Bacteroidota; class Bacteroidia; order Bacteroidales; family Bacteroidaceae; genus Bacteroides_E. Next base: position 1,382 of record CAZFXK010000003.1, read on the forward strand.
GCCGTAAATCACGTCAGGCAACCTCTCTTCCGGAAAAGTTTTCAGTAATTCTTCCAAGGTAGTCGGACAATAAAAAGTATCTCCGGCATTCAGAAACAGCACATAATCTCCTGTGGCTCTTGAAATCCCCTTATTCATTGCATCATAAAGCCCCTCATCAGGTTCACACAGTAGAACATCAATGACTTTACGATATTTTTCAAGAATCACAGAGGTATTATCGGTTGAAGCACCATCAATAACAATATATTCAATCTGACTATAAGATTGTTCTACAACGCTATCTATGGTTCTTTCCAATACCTCTTCTGCATTATAAGTAACTGTAATAACCGAGAATTTAGGCATAGAGTCAGTATTCATCATTGTTCAATAAGGTTTCGTACAATTCAATATATGAAGAAGTAACAATTTCTTCACTATAAGAGTTCACTACTTTCTTACGCGCTTTTTCTCCCAAGTTCTTTTCTCCCGTTTTTTGAAGTACCCATTGAATGCCAATAGCCAGATCTGTAATATCACCATATGTGGCGACATACCCATTTTCTTGATGATCAATCATCTCAGGAATTCCTCCCACATCAAACCCAACACAAGGAGTACCACAAGCCATAGCTTCCATAATCATATTAGGTAAATTTTCCTCTAAAGAAGAGGTTATATACAAATCTACCGCATTATAGATATCTACGATTTGCTCTGTAGATTCCACATACCCCATAGAAAACACAGGGAAAGGTGAAACCCCTTTCAATGCTTCCGCATGACGACCAACAACAACAATACCTAACTCTTCTGGTGTATACCCATTGCTCTTTAATTCAGAACAAGCCTTTACAAACAAATCAAATCCTTTGCGCCGATCGGATACATTCACTGCACCAAATAAAAGAAGAATCTTATCTAACGGCAAACTCAACTTTTCCTTGGAAAGGATTTGATCTTTAGGTTGATAAACATCTACTGGTATAGGGTTTGGTATGGAGAAGGCCTTTTGATTTTTTGTCAATGCACTTTTCTTTGCCTCTTGAGTTATCCATTCACTACACCCAACAAAAGTTAAGGAATAGGGTAAATATAACCTCTTTTTTTTATTAAAAACACGATAGGACAAATCTCGGGGAAGAAAAGGAAACGCCAAGTAAGGGCACTTTACACAATGAGATTGATATTGATTGCACTCCCTGGCATGATGACAGATTCCTGTTATGGGCCACATATCGTGCAATGTCCATACCACAAGTTTTCCGGAAGTTATGATTTGCCCTAACTGATGCAAGGAGAACATTCCTTGATTAATCCAGTGCAAATGAATGATATCTGCTTCTTGAAACGCCTTCTCACGGGTAATATCTACACCGGCATTGGCCAAATCTACCTGAAAAAGTTTGGAACGATTAAATCCGATACCCAACCAAACAACAAAACGCTCCCATAGAAAACTCAATTTATATCTAAATTTAGCCTCTTTAGTGACTACATCCGCTGAGTCACTCTGCCTCTCCTTTACAAATAATTTAGCCTTAACTGCCTGCTTATTCAAAGCATTTAATAAACGCTTTGCAGCTATCGCAGCTCCTCCTGTAGACTCTGATGTGTTAATTAACAAAACCTTAATTGGCTCTTTTCTCATTGTGTCATGCTTTAAAATCCCCTTGAAGTATACGTTTAACCCTCCGCTTTACTTTGGGCCAAAAACCTTGAGTCTGTTTATAGTATTTTTTTAAAATAGCCCGTGCTTCTAAATTCTCCTCAATGGGTTCAATCTTATCAAGCGGCAATTGTTCCATCCATAGGTGGGAACCATATAAATCCCCTCCTCCACAATGAGTGCCACTACCATCAAAACCTCTATTCTGAACTAAAGAACGTCCTACATTCAAAGAGAGTATATCGTTCAAGAAAAGACTGGCATTCCAACGTATAGCCCAAGAATCATTTTCTCCTTTAACTTGCCTTTGGAGCATCCGGGTGAAAGGATAAGCCCCATCAAAATCGAATGATTTATTTAATTTTCGCTGCTTCAGTTCTTTGAATAATATAGCTCCATCCGGATTAAAAAAACGCCAAGCTCTTTTCCATGTAGCCCACCCCCAACTCCCCGTCCATTTTATAAGGAATGTATAAGGCAAGTCTGTTGAGTTGGTGAAATCACAACCTTGTATATGTCCTACCTTAGGTTCATTTTCATATAAATCCAGAGCTTGATTCATAAATGTAAGAAAATAAGGAGACAAAACCAGATCATCCTCTAACACAATTACACGTCCATAGCGGTTAACCACTTCAGTCACCCCCTCAATCACATTTTGTGCTAACCCTTTGTTTCCCTTTTGCTCAACTAAGAAAATTTCTTTAAACCCCTGAATGGTTTTTATATAAGCACGAACCTCCTCTACCTCTTTTCTGTCTTGCTCACTTTTAGCGCCATCGGCATAAATAATCAGCTTACTTTCAGAAGCCAACGGATTAGCCACTAAGGAACGGATTAACTGTTCGGTATGACTTTTACGATTATAGACGAATAAAACTATGGGGGCTAACATCTTCACTTTTTTAATAGGTTAACGAATTGTAAACCAAAATTGGACCAAGAATTTTCTGCAAAAAACTGCTTATAACCAATGCTGCCAATTTCTTCTAATCTATGCTTCCTTACTATTGACTCAATCTCTGTAAACGAATGAAAGGTAAATACTTTTAATCTATCTTCCTTTGTGTGTTTGAAAACTAAACTAAAAAGGGGGTTCTTATGTGGCATATTAACCACTTCCACCTCCTGTTCCTCTAAAGCTTGAATAAAATCATTCACATAGGGATTTTGATACGGGTAATTTAGATTCAACAACCTGGGATAAACTACAGCTTTCATTTATTTTTAATCTTAAAAATCATTCTTATAGTTTCAATAATAAGACTCCTTTGAAATAACAACATAATTAGTGCATATAAAATAGCACCAATAACAACCTTCAAAATCAGCCTTAAAAGCATACTCTCAACTCCACTCATTAGATGATAAACAAATAGCATAATCAGGAAAGAAATGAGAGCAAAAAACACAATATCGGTTAGAGTTTCTCTTAACGAATAATCTATTTCCCGTCGAACAAAAGAATGCCAAACCATAAGCCAGAGAATATTAAGTGTAACAAACCCGATTACCATCATCAAGATACCATATGATGAGAGACTTAACATTAAAAAGACCTGAAGAATGCCTAAAGCAATAACATTCCACATATAGATGCTGGACTTCCCTTTACTGATAATCAAATGTGTATAAAGATAAGTTATGGGTGCAAAACCACCCCCTACACAAAGCACTTGAAGCAAAGGAACACTAGGCAACCATTTAGCGGTTATGGTTAAAACAATAAATTCTTCAGCAATGATAGCCAGCCCAAACATGGCCGGAAAAGAGAGAAATGCCGTAAATTTCAACATTTTCCGAAAGACTCTTTTGTGTCTTTCCTTCTCTTCGGCAGCTTCTGCCAATACCGGCTGAGCCACTCCATTAATCATATTAATGATTACATTACTACTCATGGCATTCCACTTTGAAGCCTGAGTATAATCACCAACCTGACTTGGACTAAATAACTTACCTAGTAATACAGTTAATATATTATTATTTATATGATTAAATAAATTCGTGATTAAAACCTTACCACTAAAACCATACATTTTTTTTAGGGGTTCAAAACTGACAGGCCAACCGGGACGCCACGGAGAAAAAAACCATAACATAAAAGTGACCACTGCTACATATACCACTCCTTGTATAGCTATACTCCAATAGCTTAATCCTTTCAAAGCCAATATTACAGCCAAGGTTCCGGAAACAGCCAACCCAATAATTTGTGCTTGTGCTTTTTGTTTTACCATTAAATGTCTAAATAAGTATGCACTTTGAGCCGTTCCCATACTAGAAAATAAAAAGCCCAAGAAAATAAACCTTGCCAATGGAACCAATTCCGGTAAACCGTAAAACTTTGCAATGAATGGGGCTAAAAAAAAGAGTAGAACATACAGTATGCCTCCCATTAATAGACTGAACCAAAAAACAGCATTAAAATCAGTATGCTTAACTTCACTTTTTATGGCTAAGGCAGAAGTAAAACCACTTTCCTGAATGGAATTGGCTATAAGAGAAAAAATGGTGAGCATGCCCACCATTCCATATTCTTCAGCATTTAATATCCGGGCTAGAAAAACCCCAAATAAAAGACTCAATACTTGTTGTATCGTATTGCTTATACCACCCCAAAACAAACCGGTGGCAGTCTTTTCCTTTAACGTTTTATCTCCCATTCTCTAGACCGGAGGTATTATACTTTTATTTTATTTCACTACCCGGCGATACTTTTTTCACTGGCTGTAATAGCACTAGCTCGCCGTTGCTCTCTTCTACGGATAAAATCATACCTTCTGAAACAATGCCTCGTAATTTTCGGGGAGCCAGATTAGCAATAAAACAAACTTGCTTTCCTACCAGATCTTCCGGCTGGTAAAATCCTGCTATTCCTGAAATAATGGTACGATGTTTTAAGCCATCATCAATCTTAAACTGAAGTAATTTATCGGTCTTAGGCACTTTTACACACTCTAGAACAGTACCTACCCTCATATCTAACTTTAAGAATTCCTCAAATTCAATATTTTCTTTTACCGGATTTGCTTTCCGGTTTAACTGCTCATTCTCTTCTTTAACTCGCTGTAATCGGTTAATTTGTGCATCAATAGCTTCATCTTCAATTTTCTCAAACAATAGTTCCGGTTTATTTAATTGATGTCCTTCTTGAAGTAGAGTAGTGCTACCCAAATCCTCCCAATCTAAAGATTCAACATTAAGCAAGGTCCTAAGTTTTTCTGAGCTAAACGGTAAGAAAGGGTCAAAAGCAATAGCTAAGTTAGCCACTAACTGTAAGCTTAAATTCAAGATGGTTGCCACTCTATCCATATCTGTTTTAGCAACTTTCCAAGGTTCTGTATCTGCCAAGTATTTATTACCTATACGAGCCAAATTCATAGCTTCTCGTAGTGCATAACGGAACTTGAAATCTTCCAAATAACCTTCTATTTCCTTTTTTACAAAAGTAAATTCAGTTAATGTTTTTTTATCATAATCGGTCAGCTCTCCTAAAGCCGGAACTTTACCTTCGAAATACTTTTGTGTTAAAACCAACGCACGATTCACGAAATTCCCATAAATTCCAACCAATTCGCTATTGTTATGAGCTTGAAAATCTTTCCATGTAAAATCATTATCCTTGGTTTCCGGAGCATTAGCCGTTAACACATAACGTAACACATCTTGTTTATTAGGAAATTCCCTTAAATATTCATGTAACCACACAGCCCAATTGCGAGAAGTTGAAATCTTATCTCCTTCCAAATTCATGAATTCATTTGCAGGCACATTATCCGGCAAAATAAAACTGCCCTCAGCCTTAAGCATGGCAGGGAAAACAATACAATGAAAGACAATGTTATCCTTACCTATGAAATGAACTAAACGTGTATCAGTATCTTTCCACCAAGTTTCCCAACTATCCGGTAACAACTCTTTCGTATTAGAGATATAACCAATGGGGGCGTCAAACCAAACGTATAACACCTTGCCTTCTGCATCAGGAAGAGGAACCGGAATACCCCAATCTAAATCTCTACTTACTGCACGAGGTTGTAACCCCATATCCAACCAGCTTTTACATTGTCCATAAACATTGGGACGCCACTCTTTATGCTCTTCCAATATCCACTGCTTTAACCAGCCTTCGTGCTTATCCAAAGGCAAATACCAATGCTTCGTCTCTTTCATACTGGGTTTAGCCCCGGTAATTACACTTTTGGGATTAATTAAATCGGTAGGACTTAATGAAGTTCCACAAGTTTCACATTGATCTCCATAAGCTCCTTCAGCATGGCAATGAGGACATTCCCCAATGATATACCGATCAGCTAAAAAGGTTTTAGCTTCTTCATCATAGTATTGCTCAGAAACCTTTTCTATGAACTCCCCCTTGTCGTACAAGGTTTTAAAAAAATCAGAAGCTACTTGCTTATGAGTTTCTGAAGTGGTACGACTATAAATATCGAATGATATGCCAAATTCCTCAAAAGATTGCTTTATTAATTGATGAAACCGATCTACAATATCTTGAGGGCTAACTCCTTCTTTTTTAGCTCGAATGGTAATAGGTACACCGTGTTCATCCGATCCTCCCACAAATAAAACCTCTCTCTTCTTTAACCTTAAATATCTAACATAGATGTCTGCAGGAACATAGACTCCGGCTAAATGCCCTATATGTACAGGACCATTAGCATAAGGTAATGCTGTAGTTACCGTAGTACGTTTGAATTGTTTATTCATAAAGTGTTTTTTCAAAATCAATGATAGTCACAAAGATAATTACTTTTTTTGGACTCTACCGAGTTGTTGCGGGGTTTGTTTCGCAAGCAAAAACCCGAATAGAAACTTTTCTTTAACTAAAACAATTTGTTCCTTTCTTTCGTTATAAAAGAAATTAGAATAGACTCAATCTGCTAACCCTATGATTACATCTCAGCTCATTCATCCACAAAGCATTGTTGTTGTGGGAGCTTCTCCTAACACGAATAAACCCGGAGGAGCCGTATTAAAAAACTTAATCAATGGAGGATATCAAGGAAGACTAATAGCTGTCAACCCCAAATACCAAACTGTACAAGAGGTGAAATGCTTTCCCGACATAAAAGATATTCCTCATACAGATTTAGCTATTTTGGCCATTCCGGCTCCTGCTTGTCTAGCTGCGGTAAAACTTTTAGCAAAAGAAAAAGATACACGTGCTTTCATCATCTTATCAGCAGGATTTGGAGAGGAAACCAAACAAGGGGAGATTTGGGAAAAAGAAATTGTAGAAACGGCAAACCAATATAAGGCTTCGCTGATTGGCCCCAACTGCATAGGTCTCTTAAACCGTTGGCATCACAGCGTATTTACTCAACCTATCCCTATACTCAATCCTCAAGGAGTCGATTTAATCTCCGGATCGGGTGCAACGGCTGTCTTTATCATGGAGTCGGCTGTTATCAAAGGGTTACCCTTCAATTCGGTTTGGTCGGTAGGAAATGGCAAACAAATTGGCGTGGAAGATGTCTTGGCTTATATGGATGAAAGCTTTGACCGGGAGAGGGACTCCCACATCAAGCTACTCTATATGGAAAGTATTAAAAATCCGGACAGACTCCTTTATCACGCCTCTTCGCTCATTAAGAAAGGGTGCAAGATTGCAGCCATCAAAGCGGGAAGCTCCGATAGTGGCATACGGGCAGCATCCTCCCATACCGGAGCCATTGCCAGCTCCGATTCTGCTGTAGAGGCTTTGTTCCGTAAAGCCGGCATTGTACGTTGTTATTCCCGAGAAGAGCTAACCACGGTAGGATGTGTGTTTACACTTCCGGAGCTTAAAGGCAAAAACTTTGCAATCATCACCCATGCAGGCGGGCCGGGTGTAATGTTAACTGATGCCTTATCTAAAGGAGGACTCGCTGTGCCTCCATTGGAAGAGACCTTAGCCAAAGAACTTAAAGAACAATTACTACCGGGTGCTTCGGTTAGTAATCCCATTGATATCCTTGCCACAGGAACACCTGAACAAATGGGACTGGCCATTGATTATTGTGAAAATAAATTTGAGGCTATTGATGCCATCTTCGCCATTTTTGGTACGCCCGGATTGGAGAACATGACTAAAACCTATGAGATGTTGCATCAAAAAATAACAAAAGGAAAGAAACCAATCTTCCCCATCTTACCCTCCATCCATACCGCTCAAAAAGAAGTTACGGAATTTCTAAATAAAGGGCATGTAAATTTTGCCGACGAAGTGACCTTAGGTAAGGCCATTTCACAAATATTAAATACACCGAAACCTTCTTCCACAGCGTTAGATACATCACTCATAGATATAGAAAAGATAAAATCAATCATTGAATCTTCTCCTAATGGCTATTTAGCTCCGGAAACTGTACAGCAGCTCTTTCAAGCGGCTGATATTCCTACTGTAAAAGAACAAGTATCCCATCAATTGGAACCATTAATCCAATTTGCTGAAGAAGTAGGCTATCCGGTTGTTTTGAAAGTGGTAGGCCCCATACACAAATCCGACGTAGATGGGGTAGCTTTAAATATAAAAAACAAAGAACACCTAACTATGGAATATGAGCGTATGATTCAAATTCCGGAAACAACAGCCCTTTTGATTCAACCTATGTTACAAGGGACTGAACTGTTTCTGGGTGCAACATATGAAAAAGATTTTGGACATGTTGTACTTTGTGGTTTAGGAGGCATCTTTGTTGAAATTTTAAAAGATGTATCCTCCGGATTAGCCCCGCTATCTTATAACGAAGCTTACTCCATGATACAATCCTTACGTGCTTACCCCATTTTCCAAGGAGCAAGAGGACAAGAAGGAATTAATGAGAAAGAATTTGCCCGCATCATTGTCCGTCTCTCTACACTTCTACGCTTTGCAACTGAAATCAAAGAGATGGATATCAATCCTCTATTAGGTAACCACAAACAAATCATAGCCGTTGATGCAAGAATCCGGATTCAGCACTAAAACTTTATTATTGATAAGCCCAACCTGCACGATCTAAGTTTCGGTAACCTATGGCCTCTGCTAAATGTTGCGTTTGAATATGAGTTGAACCTTCCAGATCGGCAATGGTGCGAGCGACTTTTAATATACGATCGTAAGCTCGGGCTGACAGATTCAAACGAATCATCGCATTCTTTAATAAGATTAGACCTGCCTCATCCGGCTGAGCATATTTTGCCAATAAACGACTATTCATTTGTGCATTACTATAAATTGCCGGATAATCTTTGTAACGCTCTTTTTGTATGTTTCGAGCTCGAATGACACGTTCCCTAATCAATGCACTGGATTCACCCCCTTTACGCTTAGCTAATTCTTCAAAAGGAACGGGTACAATTTCTATTTGTATATCGATTCGATCCAACAAAGGACCGGATATCTTATTTAAATAACGTTGAACTTGTTGAGTTGAACAAACACAAGAACGGGTAGGATGATTATAATATCCACAGGGGCAGGGATTCATTGAAGCCACCAACATGAAGTTTGCCGGATATTCTACTTTACAACGAGCTCTTGATATAGTTATCTTTCGGTCTTCTAGGGGTTGACGAAGCACCTCTAACACACTCCTGTTAAATTCAGGTAACTCGTCCAGAAATAGAACTCCGTTATGTGCCAGGCTTATCTCCCCTGGTTGAGGATAAGTGCCTCCTCCCACTAAGGCAACCGTAGATATGGTATGATGAGGATCACGAAAAGGTCTTTGAGCAATTAAGCCTGTTGTTTTACCCAATTCTCCGGCTACAGAGTGTATTTTAGTGGTCTCCAAACTCTCTCCTAAAGACAAGGGTGGCAATATGGATGGTAATCTTTTAGCCATCATCGATTTTCCACTACCCGGCGCCCCTACCATCAATAAGTTATGACTCCCCGCAGCAGCTACTTCCAGCGCTCTTTTTACACTCTCCTGCCCTTTTACTTCAGAGAAATCAAGATCGAACTGTTCTTGCTGTTGAGAAAATTCTTCCCGTGTATTTACTATGGTAGGCTCTAATTCTTGCTCTTCATTAAAAAAGCGAATGACATCTAAAATAGATTCTACTCCATAGACCTTCAAATTGTTGACAACCGCAGCCTCAGAGGCATTTTGCTTGGGAACAAAAATACCTTCAAAATGATCTTGTCGAGCCTTAATTGCCATGGAAAGAACCCCTTTTATGGGTTGTATTGCTCCATCCAGACCTAATTCTCCCATAATCATATAATGAGAAAGTCTTTCAGCCTGAATACTTTTATTGCCAGCCAACAAACCTATTGCTAAAGGTAAATCATAGGCAGCTCCTTCTTTTTTTATATCAGCTGGAGCCATATTAATAACAACATTTGAGGTAGGAAGTTTATGTCCTGTATATTCAAGTGCAGATATGATGCGCTCATGACTTTCTTTAACTGCTGAATCGGGTAATCCGACCAAATAAAACATACAACCTCTAGAGACATTTACCTCTATTGTGATAAGGGTAGCATCAACTCCTTGCACTGCTGCCCCGAAAACTTTTACAAGCATAATTGTTAAGATATAGAATAACTCTTATTCCTTTAGCAATGAATCTAATTGCTCGGTTAAGTCGTTAACATCTATCTCTCGATCTATAATTTTAGATTGGGGATTTATAAGAATAAGGGTTGGGATTTTATATATAGAAAATAATTTAACGAATTCAGACGACCAAGCTCTTAAATCACAAGCCTGATCCCAGACTAAAGAATCTTCTCTGATGGCATTCTTCCATGATACAGAGTCTAAATCTAAAGAGAAACTGACTAACGAAAGCTTTTTCTGTTTTTTATTCTCTTTATACAACTCTTTTAATACTTTATTCTGTTCTCTTGATTTTTTATCCCACGAAGCCCAAAAATGTAAAAGTAGATATTTATCTTTAAACGAACTTCTTGTTTTAGACTTCCCATCAGCCATCTTCAAAGTAAAATAGGGTGCTATTTTGCTAACTTCAACTTTTTGTAATTCTTCTAACCGATCTAATAGGGAAGCAATTGAATGTCTATCTTTAAGCTCACCGGACAACCTATCAATGATATATTTTATTTCATCAAAATTGGGATTAGGGACATTCACGAAATAGGTATCTAATAAATAAACAGAAATTAAAGAATTATTATGATCTAAGATATATTGCTTGGTCTTATTTAAGAATAAACTATCAGTAAAATTCGAGGAGGAATGTCTAATAGAGTCTTGAAAAAACACAAACTCCTCATTTAATCCATTTTTGCTTTCTACATCCAAATCCAATAAACCATTAATGGAACCGGATACAATTAACTCCTCTTTTTTACCTATAAAAAGAGGATATTCAAGAGAATCCCTAACAACCATACGTAATAACGTTAATGTATCAATGGGTAAATCTATGGAAAACTTACCTCCTTCTAAAAAAACAGTATCTACTCGATCATAAAGATCTTCAACCCCATATAAATAGAGGGTATCTGTAGATAAACCATCAATATGACCTTGGATACGAGATTGCTCTAGCTCCTTATTACATGAAAAGAACATAAAAAGAAATAAAATGAGACCCGATTTCTTCATTTTCTTTAGACTTCTTATTAGACAGTATTATAATATAGAAAAAGAGTTATCTAGTAGATAACTCTTTTATTCTTAATTAAACAAACCCCATGATTTATTTAATGATATTCATAAATTCAGAACTGGTAAAATATCTAGAAAATTCTAAGTCTGTAGCAGCCTTCTTAGCTAATGCCGGATTTTTAGCTACTGCTTTAGCTAAACTACCTGTTACCATATCAAGGTTATTAGTTCTTGCACCAACCACAGCCATTAAATAATCCGTATAAGCATCTGGTCTGGAAACATTGTCCAACGTACTCTTAGCCTTATTATAATCTTCAGCTAAAATTTGGGCTAAAGCTGCACTATTTGTTTTGGCATCTGAAAAAGAGTTTACTGCTCTTTCATACTGTCCCTGAGCAATATATAAATTACCCATCGTTTCATCTAACTCTTTAGATCCGGAAGCTTTTCCTAAATAGGTTTCTGCTGAAGCTAAATCGCCTTTTTTCAAAGCAATCAATCCCAAGTTCATATTAACTTCAGGAGCAGACTCAACTTTATTAGCTTGCAAGAAGTAATTTTCAGCTTTAGCCACATCACCTGCTTCATAAGCTAATCTACCTAAGTTGTTAAACCCTCTATAATCATTAGGGAATTGTTTAGTAGCTTTAGTATAAATATCATTCTGAGTCTCAACATTATCAGTTAATGTTGCGGCATATAATAACTCCTCAACATTAAGTTCTTTGGGATTAGTGGCAGCTAAATTTGAAATCTCAGCATCAGACTTACCAATTATTTCATAATTCAAAGTTAAACGAGCACGTCTTAATTGAGGTAAAATCTCATCAGCTAATACGCTATATACTGAAGAAATGTTTTTGATTTCTTGCTCTCTTTGTTGTGGATCACTATACATTTCAAGAACACGTAAAATCAACTCTTTATCTTGAATGTTAGATTTAGAAACTAATTCTTTGAATCCATCCCAATCTTCTGCCGTGTATTTTGTATCTACCAATGTTCCAATTTCTGCTTTCTTTAATTCTTTACTAAGCGCTGAAGCGGTATTAGATTCACGACTGGAAGCCAAACGAGTATTCAAGCTTAAAGGACCATCAGGTGAAGCATAAGCTGAAATTTCAACATTACTTATTTCTTTATTCGCTGCTTCATCAATAGCCGCTGTTTCGTCCTTAAACTCTTGCAGTTTTTGCATTTCACCTGTGCGGATATTCGCTTGGTGAATCAAGAACATAATGTTTTCTTTATGTGCTTCTTTAATTATGCGTTGGAAAGCATCATCACCATTGGCCGGATTCGCATTGCTTAAAGTATTATCTATTAATGCTGATGTAGCAATAACACCTTCTGCTACTTTTACAGGAGGGATAGATACTCGTTTATTTCCTATGGTTCCACTAAACTCCAAAAACAATTCTGATCTTGCCATTTCAGGTTGATAATCAAAAGAAGTTCTCATTGTATAGTTTCCTCCCATACGATAAGACATTGTTTGATGATTGCCATGCACTTTTTCTCCTTGAAAAGTAACACTATTTCCTTTTACTTCTCCGCCATTCCACTTTAATACAGGGGTAACTTCTACTACTGCTTTTTTATTAAAGTACTTTTCAGGGAATCTCCCATTAATAGTTACCGGCACTTTACCTCCTACAGCCTCTAACACCTGAGGAGTTGTAGTAAAATAATCAGAGGGTAATTCCCCCATTTTGCTGCTACATGAAGATAGTATTAGAACAAACATCATAAGCAACGGAAAATACAACTTTTTCGTCATCTTGGTAAAAATTTTAATTTATAATTCAATAATTAGTTTCCATACACAAAACGAATCTCACTCGATGAAGATCCTATGACCATCGCACATATAAGCCATCAAACAAATATATCAATTATAATAGACTTAGACAATTAGTTTATTACTTTTTTAACACTTAAAATCCATAAATTCTATTTAACTGATGGATTCAGAGACAAGATCTCTTCATAGGATCCGTTTTGTAATAAATCTACTGCTTTTAATACACTATCATTAAGACTATTAATGATTTGGAAATATTCATTTAGACCCCACAAATCCCTTGCGACTAATGCTTTAAGTTGTACTTCTATTTTAGGCAAAGAAACGTTTAACTCCTCTTTATTTTCTTTCACCCCTTGTTCCTTACACAAAGCACATAAAAGTGAAAGCATCTCTTCATTTGCTTCAAATTCTCTTTTAAATACTTCAAAGTCAGCATATTGTTTTTTTAACTTTTCACGATTTGCTTCAACATATTTTATCCCTGTTTGAAACAATAAGCCTTTCAGTATTAACTCCCTATGTAGTTTGGTCATCTGTGTTGTGTCAATAGGCACAAAACAATCAGACATAATACCTCCCCCTCCATAAACCAATCGTTTAAGATTTTTTGTTTCAAACTGCAAAGAATCATTCAGATTAATACTATCTCTATGAATCATCTCACCATTCTGATAACGTTCATAAATTTCATGACTATAAGGAGTAGATACCGAATCCCGTAAAGAAGGGTTTAATGTCATGGATTGATAAGGTTTTTGAATAGACCTCCCTGTTGGCGTATAATATTTTGCTATCGTTAACCGCATCATTGAGTAATCGGGTAATAAAATAGCTCTTTGTACCAAACCTTTTCCAAAAGTCCTACGTCCAACTAAAACACCTCTATCCCAATCCTGAATTGCGCCAGCCACAATTTCACTTGCAGAAGCGGAATACTCATCAATCAAAATCACTAAACGCCCTTTACGAAAAAGTCCTGCTTTTTTTGCTACATACTCACGTCTGGGATAAGCTCGTCCCTCTGTGTAAACAATCAACTCTTTATGATTTAGAAACTCATTTGCTATATCAATGGCAGCATTTAGATAACCTCCTCCATTACCCTGCAAATCAAGAATTAAATCTTTCATTCCTTTCTTCTTCAACTCATTTAATGCTTTCTGAAATTCTTCTGAAGTTTCTGCACCAAACTGGTTTAAGCGAACATAACCAATGGACGGTTCAAGCATATAAGCTGCATCTAAACTTAAAACAGGAATTTTATCTCGCACTACTGCAAATTTCATCGGAGCATCCACTCCTCTTCTGATTATAGTCAAATTTACTGTTGTTCCTTTAGGCCCTTTAAGACGTGACATAATTTCATCGGTTGTCATCTCAACTCCTGCAATAATGGAATCATTCACAGCAACAATACGATCACCTGCTAAAATACCCACTTTCTCAGAAGGGCCATTACTCACCGGCTGGATAACCAATAAAGTATCTTCCATCATCTGGAATTGTACTCCGATTCCATCAAAATTACCCAGTAAAGATTCGTTTGTTTTCTTTACCTCATCTGGAGTCAGATAAGTGGAGTGTGGATCTAATTTATCAAGCATACCACGAATGGCATGCTCTACTAATTTTTTTTCATCCACTTCATCGATATATTGCTTCACAATCTCATTTTCTGCAGCCAGTAATTTGTAAAGAGAGAGAGTGTCTTTAGCTTGCAAAAAAGAAAACACACTTAAACAAGCCATCAAAAAGAGAAGTCTTTGTTTCATTTATACACCATTCCTTGAGGTAAAAACTGAGTAATATCTTTCCCAAATACTAATAATTCACGTACAATTGTCGAACTAATACAAGTCAGCTCAGGTTCTGTGAAAAGCAATATCGTTTCTATTCCCGACAATTTACGATTAATATCTGCAATGGTTTCTTCATATTCAAAATCCTTCACTGTACGAATACCTCGAATAATTAAATTTGCATCTATTTTACGAGCTAAATCAATAGTCAAAGAATCATAGGCTAATACTTTAACACGAGGTTCATCTTTATAGAACTCTCGGATTACGTCCAATCTCTTCTGTAAGGGAAAATGGGTCTCTTTCCCTTCATTGATGCCAATACCAATCACAACTTCATCAATAAAAGTCAAAGCTCGTTTAACTACGGACTCATGTCCTATGGTGAATGGATCGAAAGTTCCCGGAAATATGGCTCTATTCATTTTATGCTTCATTTTTAGCTAAATCTTCTTCAACAACCAAGTTATCAATAATAAAACGTTGTCTATCCATCGTATTCGTTCCCATATAAAAACGCAATAAGTCGCTCACCTTATCTGTTTTTCTTAAAGTTACCCGTTCCAATCGCATATTTTTACCTATAAAATGCTTAAACTCATTAGGAGAGATTTCACCTAAACCTTTAAAACGAGTAATCTCCGGGCTAGGCTTCAGCTTTTCTATGGCTTTAATTCGTTCTTCATCAGTATAACAATAAATGGTTTCTTTTTTATTCCGCACCCTAAAAAGAGGAGTTTGCAATATGTATACGTGTCCTTTCTTTATTAAATCCGGAAAGAATTGTAAAAAGAAAGTAATTAATAATAATCGAATATGCATTCCATCCACATCCGCATCGGTTGCTACAATTACTTTATTATAACGTAGCCCTTCAATGCCATCCTCAATATTTAAAGCCGCCTGCAATAAATTAAACTCCTCATTCTCATACACTATTTTTTTAGTCAGCCCATAAGAGTTTAACGGCTTTCCACGCAAGCTAAACACAGCTTGTGTCTTCACATCTCTACTCTTTGTTATGGAACCACTAGCTGAGTCTCCCTCTGTAATGAAAATAGATGACTCTTCTTTTAAATCGCCGGAAGCATCATTAAAATGCACCCTGCAATCTCTTAACTTCCTGTTGTGAAGACTTACTCGTTTAGCTCTTTCACGGGCCACACGAGTAACTACAGCCATAGCCTTTCGTTCTTTTTCAGACTCTTGAATCTTTTTAAGCATCACCTCTGTTACCTCTGGGTGTTTATGCATAAAATTATCCAAGTCTTTTTTAAGGAAATCCCCTATGAATTTATAAATGGTTGGTCCATTCTGATACAGATGAGTTGAGCCCAACTTTATCTTAGTCTGACTTTCAAACAAAGGTTCCTCAACATTAATGGCAACAGCAGCTACAATTCCATTGCGAATATCTGAAAACTCAAAGTTCTTATCATAAAAATCACGAATGGTTCTTGAAACGTGTTCTCTGAAAGCACTCTGATGTGTTCCACCCTGTGTTGTATGCTGCCCATTTACAAAAGAATAGTATTCTTCCCCGTATTGATCCGTATGAGTAAAAGCTACTTCAATGTCTTCTCCTCTTAAATGAATGATTGGATAAAGCATGGTTGCCGTCATGTTATCATTCAATAAATCAACCAAACCATCTTTTGATTCAATTTTTTTTCCATTGAACACAATGATCAACCCTATATTTAAATAGGTATAGTTGCGTAGCATCTGCTCCACAATGTCATTTCTAAAACGATACCCGTTAAATAAAGTAGTATCCGGTTCAAAAACAATACAAGTTCCGGAAGGTGCCTCAACTTCTTTCATCTCATCATTCAGCAACTCACCTCTCGAAAAACAGGCCACACGTACTTTATTCTCTCTAAAACTTTGAACTTCAAAATGAGCACTCAAAGCATTAACTGCTTTAACACCTACACCATTTAAGCCTACACTCTTCTTAAAAGCTTTACTATCGTATTTTCCTCCGGTATTCAGCACACTGACCGCCTCAATCATTTTTCCTTGAGGAATACCCCGTCCATAATCTCTAACGGTCACTCGAAGTTCATCATCAATTATGACTTCAATTTTTTTTCCGGAATTCATTTTAAATTCATCGATACTATTATCGAGAACCTCTTTCAATAAAACATAGATACCATCTTCTGCATGCGAACCGTCACCTAATTTTCCAATGTACATTCCCGGACGAGTCCGGATATGTTCCATATCGCTTAGATGGCGGATATTATCATCTGTATAAGCTACTGTTTCCTCTAATACAGCTTCTTTGTATTTCTCCATAATTAATCTATCTCTTTAATATAGGCCCGACGACGTTTATGTTGCTCTGCGTTAAAATAACTCCATTGGGCTTGTACTTTATCGTTCAGTTCCAACTCGGGATTAGTTTCCGCAAACTCAAACCCCAACTGATGATAAATAGGAATTAAATCTGAAAAAAGCAACGCATTTACTCCTTTATTTTGATATTCGGGTTTTACCGCCACAATTAACAGATCTAAAATTTTAGCACGACGTTTCATAAATAAAGCCTTACCCAGAGGGATCCATCCCAATGGAAGCATCTTTCCTTTTGCTTTTTGTAAAGCTTCAGATAAAGAAGGCATAGATACACCAAAAGCCACTAATTTATCCTTTTCATCTACAATAAAAGACACCATTCGCATATCTAATAAAGGCAAGTACATTTTTACATATTGATCGATCTGTCCTTGAGTTAAAGGAGCAAAACCGTATAAAGAGGCATACGTTTCATTCATCAGTTGAAAGACTTCATCTCCATACTCAGCTGCGGCTTTTTTCCCGGACGTATATTTTTTAAGTCTTAAATTATACTTTTCCTTCACTATTTGTGTTATACGTTGGTGTTTTTGAGGAATTTCATCGGGTATTGTTATCTTAAACTCAACCCAATCCACATCTTTCTTATAACCCAGTTTCTCCATGTGCTTTGAATAGTAAGGATAATTATAGATGCTTGCCATGGTACTTAATTGATCAAAACCTTCTATCAACATACCTTGGGCATCTAAGTCGGTAAAACCTAAAGGACCATGGATTTCTGTCATTCCTTTAGTTTTCCCCCATTCTTCGGCGGCATTCAACAAAGCTTTTGAAACCTCAAAGTCATCAATAAAGTCTATCCAACCAAAACGGATGGCCTTTTTATTCCAGACCTTATTTGCTTCGTGATGAATGATTGCCGCAATTCTTCCTACTATTTGATTGTTTTTATAGGCTAAAAAATACTCAGCCTCACAGACCTCAAATGCGGAGTTTTTTCGAGGATCAAAAGTATCTAGCATTCCTTCATATAGATCGGGTACAGAATAGGCGTTACTTTTATATAGTTCGTAATTAAATCGAATGAATTTTTTTAATTCTTTTTTTGACGAAACTCTTCTTATCTCTATTGCCATGATTTAACACATATTTTAAGAAATACAAAGATAGTTTTTTAATCTTAAAATCTTTGTTTTGTGTTCTATTTATAAAGTCCGGAACACCTTTTGGAAAATATACTAATCCTTTAAACGAGAGGACTCATAATACAGCTATCTAAAGTCAATTATTCTATCAAAAAAAGACTTACACTTTAAACACCCCATTAGTTAAAGAAAACGACCATTCTAATTATGAAAAAAGTTGGGGTTTCCTCTAGAAATATCCTATTGAAAAGACTTTATCTATTGAAATAAAAGTTTCCCAAAATAATCAGATAAATGAAAATTAGGTGTTTCATTTTTAATGGGATTCCATGAAAGAAAATGGGGATCCTCTAAATCATCTCCGCATTTATAGAAATTCCCTTGTCCTGTAAGACCCGAAAATCCATCAATTGCATCTAAATAGAAAAGCTCTTTAGGTATAATCAAAGAAAGCTCCCAAGCACCTGTTTGACCGCTAATGGCTTGGATACCTACACTCGACCAACGTTGAATCTTCTTAACTAGTTCCGAAGGCACTGGTTTACGGCTTGTCCGGTCAGCACCGGTCCCAACCAACACCTTACCAATACAATTCGTCTCAATGTTATAATAGAATGAAGCATTGAATGAAACAAAAAACTCAACACAGGAATCCTTCCAAACCGCTCCTCCGTCTTCCTCACAAACCGCTTTGATCTCTTTTTCATCGACTTTCCAATTCAAATAGATATTTTCTCCGTCATGGGCCACACGAAACTTAACATCGGGTTGATAAGGATATTCGGGCCAATTAACAACAGAAACCGTGTGATATTCAACTGCTTCTTTATCAAAACAGCTGGAAATATCCTCAACTCGAACTATAGCTGCTATCTTTTTAATTACAAGTTTTTCATTCTTCATTGTCCATTAATTTCTCTTTTTATTTTAGTAAAGCCGAAACCTCTAATATCAATCAAAGATAGAATAAAAAAGCTTTTTTCCATTCCTTATTCAATAGTTATTTAAGAAAAAAACTTATAAATTATCTAATTCAAAAACATTGAACAGACTAAAAATTAGACAGATATAATCATGAAAATTAAAGGTTCAAACGGATAAAAAAAACGACATCACTCTATGCGAGTGTATTTTGCTAGAGCTTCTTTACGGCTACACCAATTAAAATGCCACCACTCACCTGATAGGGGATAAAAACCCACCTTTTTCATAATATCTCTCAATAATTCACGATTATGCTTCTCTTCCATTGATAGAATTCCATTCCGAACAAACTGATCCTCTTGCGTGATATGAGATTCAAACCCCAAATGATCTACCAGAGTCCCCATAGGTAAGGAATCTCCTTTTTCATTGAGAATGCTGACATCCACAGCCAACCCATAATTATGCAAGCCTCCACCTTTAGCCGGATTAGAAACATAGCGATACTTAAAGGTACCTTTTACTACATCCCACATTTTTTGCTGAACAGACATAGGGCGAGCAGCATCATAAATAATTAAGGAATAAGCCGGAAATTGATTTTTTAAAAGTTGCTGCGCTTTCATTACAGCCTCTGCTACCTGAGGAATCAGATAAGCTTCAGTTAAATCTTCATAGAGAATTTCTCCTGTAAAATTATCGGAGGTTGCATACATTAAGTCGACTACAAGAGTAGAGTCCAGTGTTGCAACATTAATTAGTCCCAGTGAATCTAAGTAGCGAGCGGTTCCTGTCAGGGGAACAGCTTCTTTTACAATTTGCTCTATTCCTGAAGAATCTTTTACCTCCGTAATTACCCTACTCTCTTTTCTTTTTTGAGTTGGACTACAGGCAAGCGCCCAGAAAGAAATAAAGAACACCCAAAAAACCTTTATTCTTTGTTTCAACATCACAACCGTTCTTCCAGAAATTGTGCAAGTTTTTTTATGGCTTTACCCCGATGACTAATTTCATTTTTTTCCTTCTCTCCCATTTCAGCAAAGGTTTTATCATATCCTTCAGGTACAAACAACGAATCATACCCAAATCCATTGTCCCCTCGTTCCTCTGCAATAATCTCACCTTTTACTATCCCTTCAAACAGATATTCAGTACCTTTCCACCATAATGCCACAACGGTCCTGAATCTTGCGGTTCTATTCTGTATGCCTTTTAACTGCTCCAACAACTTTCTCCTATTCATTGCATCATTATGCCCTTCCCCTGCATAACGGGCAGAATGCACTCCCGGTGCTCCACTTAGAGAGAGTACTTCCAAACCCGTATCATCAGAAAAACAATCCTGATGGTACAGATCAAAAATTAATTTCGCTTTCTGCCTTGCATTCCCCTCCAAGGTGTCTTCCTCTTCCGGAATCTCCTCGAAAAAGGAGATATCGGTTAAACTTAGCAAGTTAATCTCATTATTTAATAACAGCTTAACCTCTTCCAGCTTATGCTTATTATGAGTTGCAAAAATCAATTTAGGTTCATTCATTTGTTAACTGCTTAGGCTTAGATTTAGGTTTCGGTTTTACTTTGATTCTATCAAACCCTTTTCCATAAACTCCAATTACTTCACTTTGAGATATAAATGCATCAGGGTCAATGTCTTTAATTAGTCGGAATATTTCCACGGATTGACTTTGTTTAGCAAGAACAAAAAGTATTTTCACTTCACTTTGGCTATACCAGCCTATGCCCGTTAACACCGTAGAACCTTTCTGAATTGTATTTTGTATCTCCTCTGCTATTTTATCATAATGCTTGGAGAAAATAAAGAATTGTACCGATTGCCGGGAACTATTGACTACCCAATCTAAAACAAAATTAGCGATAAAGAGTGTTACAAAACCAAAGATAACCCTTCTCCAATCCTCAAAGATGATATAGGAAGAAGAAACGATAATAATATCGCAATACATAATAGTCCTACCCAGTGTAATGTCTCTAAACTTATTCACTATGGCAGCAATAATATCGGTACCTCCCGTACTCCCACTACTGGTAAAAACTAACCCCAAACCCATTCCACAAAGAGCAGCTCCTATAATACAAGCCATAAACTCCTGCCCTTCCCCCAATACTTGGGGGAAAGTCCCGTCCGAAGTCATGATTAGCTTTTGAAAAAGCCATAAAAAGAAAGTAAGACTCAGTATGCCATAAGATGTCCTGATAGTGAAGCGCGACCCCAAAATTCGAAACGCAAAAACCATTAAGAATGCATTAATGGCCAAATTGGTATATTGAATGGGGATACCTACAGCATAATAAACAATAGAAGAGACACCAACTACCCCACCGGTAGTGATTTGATAGGGTAACAAAAAAGCAGACCAAGAAAAAGCATAACAGATAACACCCAACGTTATGATTAAATAATCTTTTATCTCTCTTGTAAAATCTACCTTAGACACCTCTCCCATAATAGTTCTTTTTTATTATTTTTCAGCTTTTATAAAACAACATTCACTATTTTTTTAGGCACCACAATAACCTTACGTATGGTTTTACCATCAATCCATTTTTGAGAGCGCTCATCAGATAACACCTCTTTTTCTATCTCCTTAGGTTCTGAATCAGCAGAAAAATCCATGGTGAAACGGGTTTTTCCATTAAAAGAAATAGAATAACTAATTGTGGATTCTTTCAAATAATCCTCATTATAGGTTGGCCATTTAGCATCACAAATCGTTTCTTCTTCACCAATGGCAGCCCACAATTCTTCACAAATGTGTGGAGCAAAAGGAGCTATTAGCACAAGTAAATCTTTTAGAATCTCCTTTTTATGGCATTTCAAACTAATCAACTCATTGACACAGATCATAAATGCACTAATGGACGTATTAAAAGAGAAATTTTCTATGTCGTGAGACACCTTCTTTATGGTTTTATGAAGGGTTTTTAATTCATCAGAAGTAGCTTTTTCATCTGTAACAACATATGCTCCTTGGCGATTATAAAACAAGCCCCACAATCTGTGTAAGAAACGGTAGACCCCATCAATACCATTGGTATCCCAAGGTTTTGACTGTTCTATCGGGCCTAAGAACATCTCATACATCCTAAGGGTGTCTGCTCCATATCTTTCAATGATATCATCCGGATTAACAACATTAAACATGGACTTACTCATTTTTTCAATGGCCCATCCACAACGGTATTTACCTTCTTCCAATACAAACTCAGCCGTTTCAAATTCAGGTCGCCAAGATTTAAAGGCTTCAATATCTAAAATATCGTTTGCCACAATATTGACATCCACATGCAAAGGGGTTACATCGTATTGATCTTTTAATCCATAAGAAACAAACGTATTGCTTCCCTTAACACGATAAACAAAGTTGCTCCTACCCTGAATCATCCCCTGATTGATTAATTTCTTAAAAGGTTCTTCTGCAACAGAAATACCAATATCATACAAGAATTTATTCCAGAACCTGGAATAAATCAAGTGTCCTGTAGCGTGCTCTGTACCTCCTACATAAAGATCTACATTTTTCCAGTAATTTACCTTATTGGGATCGGCCAACACTTCAGGGTTATTGGGATCCATATAATGAATGTAATAGGCAGAAGAACCGGCAAAACCGGGCATTGTATTTAATTCCAACGGAAAAACCGTCTTTTGATCTATCAAGTCGTTAGAAACCACACGCTCGTTTACAGTATCCCAAGCCCATTTCTTGGCATGCCCCAAAGGCGGTTGTCCTGTTTCAGTGGGTAAAAACTTTTCCACTTCTGGAAGTTCCAAAGGTAAATTCTTTTCTCCAATCATATGGGGCATCCCCTCCTTATAATAGACAGGAAAAGGCTCTCCCCAATATCGTTGTCTGGAAAAAATAGCATCACGAAGACGATAATTAGTCTTTATACGCCCCAAATCATTATCTGAAATGAATTGTTTGGTTTTAGCTATTGCTTTATCCACCGACAAACCATTCAATACTAAACCAACCCCTTCCAACCCCTCCTTAGGGGAATTAATCATCGTTCCTTCTATTGCATCAAAGCTCTCCTCAGTTACATCAATCCCTTCAATTAAAGGGCGAATTTCCAAGCCAAAATGTTTAGCAAAGGCATGGTCACGACTATCGTGGGCAGGTACAGCCATGATTGCACCGGTTCCGTATCCGGCCAACACATAATCACTCACCCAGATGGGTATCTCTTCATAGGTTATTGGATTGATGGCATAGTTCCCGGTAAAAACACCCGAAACCGTTTTATCTACCAGTCGTTCTCTTTCAGAACGTTTCTTTGTTTGCTCGACATAAGCAGAAACGGCTTCTCTGTTTTCCGTACTCGTTAGACTTTCCAATAATTCACTCTCCGGGGCTAAAACCATAAATGTAACCCCAAAAATAGTATCGGGACGGGTAGTAAATATTGTAAAAGATTCCTGACTGTCCTTAACTTTAAAAACCATCTCCGCTCCGGTGGATTTACCTATCCAATTTCGCTGTGTCTCTTTTAAGGAGTCGCTCCAATCAATCAATCCCAAACCACCCAACAAGCGTTCAGCATAAGCTGAAACCCGTAAAGACCATTGCTTCATTTTCTTTTGAACCACGGGATATCCTCCCCGTTCAGAAACTCCGTCCACTACTTCATCATTGGCTAACACCGTACCCAGTTCAGAACACCAGTTTACCATGCTCTCACCTAAGTAAGCTATTCTATAATTCATCAAAAGCTCTTGCTTTTCATGTTCCGTTTTCTGATTCCAATCTGCAGCAGTAAACTCTATTTCTTCGCTACAAGCCACATTGATTCCCTTGGATCCTTTTTCACTAAAATGAGTTCGTAATTTAGCTATCGGACGAGCCGTTTTCTTATCCTGATCATAAAAGCTTTCAAACATTTTGATGAAAGCCCATTGTGTCCAATGGTAATAAGCCGGATCACAAGTTTGAATTTCTCGTTCCCAGTCAAAAGAAAAACCAATTCGATCCAACTGCTCACGATAGCGGTTTATATTCTCCCGAGTAGTAATTGAGGGATGTTGTCCGGTTTGTATGGCATACTGTTCGGCCGGCAAACCATAAGCATCGTATCCCATGGGGTTAAGAACATTGTAACCACGAAGTCGCTTATAACGCGCATAAATATCAGATGCTATATATCCTAAGGGATGTCCTACGTGCAAACCTGCACCGGAAGGATAGGGAAACATATTGAGCACATAGAATTTCTCTCTTGATTCATCTTCGGTTACCCGATACACTTTGTGCTCTTCCCATTCTTTTTGCCACTTCGCTTCAATTTTCTTAAAACTATACTCCATAATCTTTATGATTGTTATTTTACTTCATATTACTTACGTATGCACAGTAGGAGAAAGACTGAATAGAGACATCCGACTTACCCCTGTTCATACATTTAAATAAGAGATAACGAACTTTTCGTACACTTTAAATTTCCCTAAATATAAAAATATATAAGGTTGTGCAAAGATAATCAAAAGAAAGTTAGGGTATAATAGGAATGTATTTAAATTAGAAGGTGATTATCACGAATGAGAATTTCAGGAAGTAAATTTAAGATTTTGAATCGGATGATTATCTTTGTATTAAACTAAACAGCAGAATATTAAGAATGAAGAAAGTAGGAAACATAGATAAAAGCATTGCTCAAACCCCTATGATGAAGCAATTTGTGAAGTTAAAATCGAGCCATCCTGATGCTTTGATGCTCTTCCGATGTGGGGATTTTTATGAGACTTTCTCCAGCGATGCTGTACTAGCCTCTGACATCTTGGGCATTACCTTAACCAGGCGAGCTAATGGAAAAGCTAAGTACGTTGAAATGGCCGGCTTTCCTCATCACGCCTTAGATACTTACCTCCCCAAACTTATTCGGGCAGGGAAGAGAGTGGCTATCTGCGATCAATTGGAAGACCCTAAAACTACCAATAAACTGGTAAAGCGAGGAATTACTGAGTTAGTAACCCCCGGAGTATCCATTAATGATACCATTCTAAATAATAAAGAAAATAATTTTCTTGCAGCCGTATATATGGGGAAAACCGGGTATGGCATCGCTTTTTTAGATATTTCAACCGGTGAGTTTTTAACGGCAGAAGGCCCTTTAGACTACATTGATAAATTACTCACCAATTTTTCACCCAAGGAGGTACTCATTGAGCGAGGTAAGAGAAAAACCTTCAAAGAACAATTTGGAGACTCTTTTTTCATTTTTGAATTAGAGGACTGGATTTTCACTCCTTCTACAGCAAATGAGAAATTATTAAACCATTTTAAGACCAAAACCTTAAAAGGATTTGGTATCGATCAGTTGGAAGATGGGATTATTGCCTCCGGTGCAATCCTTGAATACCTAAACATCACTCAACATAAGCAAATAGGACACATAACCTCTTTGTCTCGCATTGAAGAAGAACGTTATGTACGATTGGACAAATTTACCATACGCAGTTTAGAGTTATTAAACAGTATGAATGAAGGAGGAAGCAGTCTTCTACAAGTCATAGACAAAACGATTAGCCCCATGGGGGCTCGTTTACTTAAACGCTGGCTGGTTTTTCCGCTCAAAGACAAAGCTTCCATTGATAATCGTTTAGATGTTGTGGAATATTTCTTTAAACATCCGGGATTTAAAGAGGCCATAGAACTTCAGCTCAAATCCATAGGTGACCTCGAGCGAATCCTATCCAAAATGGCTACAGGACGTGTATCGCCAAGAGAGATGGTACAATTACGCATTGCTTTAGAGGCCATTGAACCCATTAAAGAGGCTTGTTTATCAGCTGAAGACCCCAACATTCGGAAGTTAGGGGAAAAGTTAGATCTTTGCTTGCCGGCTCGTGAACGCATAACGAAAGAGATAACAGAGGATCCTCCCGTATTGGTAAACAAAGGAGGCGTCATTAAAAAAGGAGTGAATGAAGAATTAGACAGCCTTCGTGACATTGCCTATTCCGGTAAAGATTACTTAATTAAACTTCAAGAAAAAGAGAGTGAAAAGACAAAAATCCCCAGTTTGAAAATAGGGTTTAATAATGTCTTTGGCTATTATATTGAAGTACGCAATCTACATAAGGATAAGGTGCCCCAAGAATGGATTCGTAAACAAACCTTAGTAAGCGCAGAACGATACATTACACAGGAACTTAAAGAGTATGAGGAAAAAATATTAGGAGCCGAAGAAAAAATACTCATCTTAGAAAGTCAACTTTTTGAAGAATTGGTTGCATCCCTTAATGGCTTTATTCCGGCTCTTCAAACCAATGCCAACCAAATTGCCCGATTAGACTGCCTACTGGCTTTTTCAACTATTGCAGAACAATATCATTATATTCGTCCTGTCATTCAAGAAGAGATAACGTTGGAGATTAAACAAGGAAGGCATCCTGTCATTGAAAGACAAATGCCCATTGGTGAAAAGTATATTGCTAACGATATAAAACTGAACGACTCAAATCAACAAATCATTATTGTTACCGGACCTAATATGTCCGGTAAATCAGCATTACTTCGTCAAACGGCATTAATTACCTTGATGGCACAAATAGGTTGCTTTGTTCCGGCTGAAAGTGCTCATATTGGCTTAGTCGACAAAATATTTACTCGTGTGGGTGCCAGTGATAACATCTCGTTGGGAGAATCCACCTTCATGGTAGAAATGAACGAAGCGGCTAACATTCTCAATAACCTCTCTCCCAGAAGTCTGGTTCTATTTGACGAATTAGGAAGAGGAACTTCCACCTACGATGGTATATCCATTGCTTGGGCCATTGTTGAATATATCCACGAACACCCCAAATCAAAAGCCAGAACTCTTTTTGCTACTCATTACCATGAACTGAATGAAATGGAGAAATCTTTTTCACGCATTAAGAATTATAATGTTTCTGTGAAAGAACTGAAAAATAAAGTCATCTTCTTACGTAAGTTGGAGCGTGGTGGAAGTGAACACTCGTTTGGAATCCACGTGGCAAAAATGGCCGGTATGCCTCCCAGTATTGTCCAACGTGCAACCAACATCTTACACGAGCTGGAAGGGAGTAGTCAACGGCAAGGATTGGCAGAGAAACCTTTAGCCAAGGTAAGTGAAAACAGAGAAGGGATGCAATTAAGCTTCTTCCAATTGGATGATCCTGTTTTAAGTCACATCCGAGATGAAATTTTAACCCTTGACATCAATAACCTTACCCCTATGGAGGCTTTAAACAAACTCAATGAAATAAAAACCATAGTAACAGGAAAATAAATGGAGTTTAATCAAGGATTAAACCTTTTCATTGATTTGTATGTTTATATTATTAGATTACATAAAATTCAATTTATAAACCTATTAAAAACCTAAATCTATGGCATACGGAATTGAACAAATTGAAGGCATCGGACCTTCGTATGGTGAAAAACTAAGAGCTGCGGGAATTACAACGACTGAAAAATTATTGGAGAAATGCGGCAGCAAAAAAGGAAGAGAAGAATTAGCCAAAGAAACCGGTATAGCAGAATCATTGATTCTTACGTGGACTAACCATGCTGACCTATTTAGAATTAAAGGTGTTGCCGGTCAATTTGCAGAACTTCTTGAAGCAGCCGGAGTGGATACTGTAAAAGAGTTCAAACTAAGAAATGCAGAAAACCTTCACGCCAAACTGATTGAGACTAATGAAGCCGGAGGAAAGAAAATTGCAGGTAGGGTACCTTCAGCTAAAGAAATTCAAGAAATGATTGATCAGGCTAAAGAACTGCCTCCAATGATAACCTATTAATTCAAAAGAAACCTCATTTATTTATAATAAAAAAATTCGGTCCCGGACCAAACACCTAAAGATCCCAGACCGACGAAGCATATAACCCAGACCGAGTAACCTTCGGTCTGGGTTATATTATTATGTGAGGTAAGTACGATGTAAGAGGCTTTAGTTTTATCTCAAAAAATAGCTAGACACTATTATGCAGCTATTTTGATGAATTACGATTGTATGTCTTGTCAAAAGCGTTTACTCTTTTTATTGTTTTCCACATATATGCGCGACACTCTCATAATTTACTGAATTTTAGCTAATTGTTATTCTTGTTTTTAGGTGCCCATTGCATTTTCATCTTTGTAAGAGAAAAGAAAACAAGTCAGGAAGTGTTAGCGTTCAAATAATTAGCGAACATCACAGCCATTATAAAGTAGCTAAAACGGCGGGATGCGGCATACGTTGATAAATTCAAAACAGAAACCTTTCTTGAAACAATACGATACAAGTTATTTACCATGCGGGATTGATCTCTTATGCAAAGGAAAAATACTCAAGTTAGCTTTAGAAGTTAAACGACGATTGCCTCCCAAGGGAATAGGGTAAGCATCTTTTGAATTTAATTTTTAGATTAAATTCTGATTTTCTATTGACCTCTTTGGGTTTCATAAACACTTATGGCTGACAGTATGTGTTAATATTAGTAACTACTTCTCTATTTTTTTGTTTTATTTTCAATTTATTAAGCTATATTAGTATCATAGTTTTTTAGGGTTGAAAGATGATCTCTTGCTTTAGACAGGCTTTGTGCACTTCTTTTAGCTCCCGTATAATGTTTGTAATAAAATCTAATATTTATTAACTATGAAAAAGATCGTTGTTTTTATTGCAATTTTCATCGTATTAATGAGTTGCAGTAGTGATGATTCGGATTGGGATGCCCCTATAATTCCGGTTTCACTAAAAGGTATTGAAGCTGTAAATATTGATAATTCCGGAGAATTTCCGGTAGTTACTAATTCGTCTATTAAAAAAGAAGCTTACGCTATCGGCATTCAATGGGTAGTCGACAACCTGCCGGATGATGACGATAAGTATATAACCGGACCTATCTATGAAGGAACTCATAAATACAATTCCATAGCTGATGATTATCAGAAAGCAATTAAATGCCTGACAGAATTTAACGAAGATATTCCAAAGAATACGTATGTATCTAAGTTTTTCAAAGAGATAAACAGAGCTTATTTACCCGCCGATGTTGATGAAGGTTTTGTTTTGCTTGTATCCCCGTCACCCGGAAAACACTCTTTCAGAGTTGAATACTATGAAAATGAGAGTCTTAAGTTTTACTATGATACAGATTCCATTATGTTTTATTAGATCAGGGATTCCTTTGAATTTCTTTATGAATATTAAATAATAAAATTATATACGTATGAATACTACAAGTAAAACGATAATATTATCTCTTGTTTCTTTATTATTAACACCGACTATTTTTTCACAAAATTCGTATAAAAATCATAAACCCATTTGGTTTGACATACAGCTAGTGGAGCAAGTGGGACTTAATAATTGGTTTGATAAAGGATATGCTAATGATGGGGTTTCAAGAGCCTCGATAACGGAGTTAAGAGTAGTAATAAATATCCCTTTCTCCGATTATGTTGGAATATACGGGGACACGGGCTTGGGATTCATGCCTGCAGCCCCGATGAAATCTTTTGATTTGGGAAAAATGCAGATGCCTCACAGTGGTACACAATATTATTTACGGGAAATGTTGTCGGAAGAAGGTTCAGGTAAAGCACAGGTGAGCTTTAAAATGTCTTTAGGTATGTTTGGAAAAATACCTGTTAATAAAAAGCTTTCGGTCATGCCTTATTTAGGAATAGGGTTTATTACGAGACGAGCGCGAGAGTACTCAGTGCTTTTGAAAGAGCATGGCTCAAATGTACAATATGAGTCGACTTATTCTTGGAATCAGAATAATAATGAAGAAAAAGATCAAGTATCTCTGCCGGGATACTTAAATGGAAAGATGAATTTTGCGTATAGACTGTCTTCCAAGGCCAGCTTGTTATTAGGCGTTGAATACACATGGATTTTCAGTAAATTAAATTACTATGAAAAACACGTAAATCAATTTAATCAGAATATACGTAAGAATCAGATTATTAAAGGAAATAAAATGAATATGATCGGCCTATCCTTAGGCGTGTCTTTCATGTAAAGAAATGGAGTTTTTGGATACTATTTTATAATAGAGTTAGAATAATATTCCAAGATAGATTTAAAGGTTAAGTTACAAGCATCTCTCTAACTAATGAAGAAGTTGTGGAAAACGACATAAACCTTTGGCATATAAAAAAGCGTTTCGGATGTTAAAGACAAATCTCGCATACGCCCTATCTATCATCGGTTGAGATATTGAACTGAGGTCCATATATGCATAGCTTTTATACTTATTATATACGAAAAAATCTACACTTTCTTTAAGGAAGCCGGAGAAATAATACAGAATAGGTATGAAATAAAATAGCAACTACCCGACCTTAAAACAAATCAAAAAAAAACAATCTAATATCTTCATAAGAAGATATTAGATTGTTTCAATGTAGAAACCAAGATTGTATATCTTTTCAAAAATAGTTACTCTTTTTTTAACTTTTTGTTTTTAGAGGGGCGAAGCATAAAATAGAACCCTATTAAAACTAATGGAACACTTAACCATTGGCCCATATTGAAAGTCATTCCTGCCTCAAAGTCTACCTGATCTTCTTTAATAAATTCAATCAAGAAGCGAAATGTAAATATATAAGCTAAACAAAGACCAAAGAAAAACCCTCTTTTGAGTTTTTTGCTGTAATTTTTATACAAGAATATCATTACAAAAAAGAGCAAGAGATAGGTTAAAGCCTCATAGAGTTGTGCAGGGTGCCGCGGAACTTCATCTACCCGATGAAAAATAAAAGCCCAAGGTACCGTAGTGGCTTTTCCTATGATTTCTGAGTTCATTAAATTGGCAAAACGAATAAAGAATGCAGTAAGAGGTGCAGCAACTGCTACCATATCCAGAACATCAATGTATTTCATTTTTGTCTTTCTACAATACAGCCAAAATCCAACTAACATTCCAAACACTCCCCCGTGACTGGATAATCCGGAATATCCTACAAATTTCCAGCTTCCTCCCGGAATTTGACGTATAGGAAGAATCATCTCAACAAAAGTACTCCAACTTTTTAAATAGTAATCCGGTTCATAGAAAAGACAATGCCCCAACCGGGCACCAATCAACACCCCTAAAAAACAGTAAAGAAATAAGGGCTCAAATATAACTTCCGGAATCTTCTTATCCCGATATTGATAACGAACAATAAAATAACCTAAAACTAAACCTGTTACCCATAGTAAGCCATAATAACGTATGGACAAACCAAAGAGATTGAATAGTACAGGATCAGGGTTCCAGTTAATGACAAATAAAGTATTCATATTGTTTTTTATTTACTTGAATTTTCGGCTTAGATTTTCATACCAAATCATGGGTACATTGTATTGAGCTCCTAATGTAATCATTTTAAAAACCAATTCATCTATCTCTGAACTTTTCCCTTTCTTTAGATCTTTTTGCAGGGAGGAAGTAGCATCGTCTGAAGTTTTATCTAAAACTTGTAAATTGATTAGAGTTAAATCTTTTGTGAGTTTCATCCCCATAGCGGAAGCCAAGGCTTCACTCTCTTTGGATAAAGCAATAAAAATGTTTCGTATCTTTTCGTCATGTTGAATTACCCCCATAGGAACATCAAAATAGGCTCCTACTAAAGCTGTAGCAGATATAAAAGACCACTTCATAAAGGTATCGCGTTCTATGTCATCCGAGAGGCTCGCTTTTATTCCACTTGAACTCAAATCATATTGAACGGCCTCCATTCGAGCTTTTAGATTCAACTCTTTTCTTTCTTTAGGTAATCCAAAAACTATACGAAAAATGGCATTCTGTTGACGTGCCACTCCCGGTTTTAGTAGGGTACCTAAAATATAAATACACCCCTCCAATACCGTCCCTACTGCTAATTCGCTTTGGATAGCACGCCCAATATGAAATCCATTCAATAAAGGAATAATCAGCGTATTAGGTGTTGTTATTCTATTTAAAAAGGGAACAACCTCTTTAA
>CAZFXK010000003.1:33628-43231 GCA_964522975.1 uncultured Bacteroides sp.
AATATTTAATGAGATTATACGTTGAAACGGAAATGCATTACATCGCCATCGTGCACCACATAATCTTTTCCTTCTATTTTAAGTTTTCCGGCTTCCCGGACTGCAGCCTCAGAACCATACTTAATGAAATCCTCATATTTAATAACTTCAGCACGTATAAACCCTTTTTCAAAATCAGTATGGATAACTCCGGCACACTGAGGTGCTTTCCAGCCCTTTTCGTAAGTCCAGGCACGCACTTCTTTAACTCCTGCAGTAAAAAAAGTTTCCAAGTTTAGTAGTTTATAAGCTGATTTGATTAAACGAGAGACACCCGATTCCGTTAAACCCAACTCTTCTAAGAAAAGTTGTCGATCTTCATAGGTTTCCAACTCAGAAATATCAGCTTCTGTACGTGCAGCAACAACAAGTATTTCAGCCTTTTCATCTTTAACTGCTTCACGAACTTGCTCTACATACTCATTACCCTTAACAGCACTAGCCTCATCCACATTGCAAACATACATAACCGGCTTAGAAGTCAACAAGAACAGTTCTTTCGCCACTTGTTGTTTCTCTTTTGACTCGAAAGATACTGTACGAGCTGCTTTACCCTGATCTAAAGCCTCTTTTATGTTTTTTAAGACCTCATAAATCAAGGCTGCTTCTTTATCCCCGCTATTAGCCTGTTTTTTTACACGCTCAATACGAGAATCTACGGTTTCCAAATCTTTGAGTTGAAGTTCATAATCGATGATTTCTTTATCGCGAACAGGATTAACCGAGCCATCTACGTGGGTTACATTTTCATCATCAAAACAACGCAATACATGGATAATGGCATCAGTTTCTCTAATGTTTGCCAAAAATTGATTGCCTAATCCCTCTCCCTTACTGGCACCTTTCACCAATCCGGCAATATCTACAATTTCTACGGTTGTAGGAAAAATACGTTGAGGATTAACTAACTCAGCCAATTTATTTAAACGTTCATCCGGAACAGTAATTACTCCTACGTTAGGCTCTATTGTACAAAAAGGAAAATTAGCTGCTTGAGCTTTTGCATTCGATAAACAATTAAAAAGTGTAGATTTTCCCACATTGGGTAAACCTACAATACCACA
Organism: uncultured Bacteroides sp.; assembly: GCA_964522975.1. Lineage (GTDB taxonomy): Bacteria > Bacteroidota > Bacteroidia > Bacteroidales > Bacteroidaceae > Bacteroides_E. Next base: position 34,732 of record CAZFXK010000003.1, read on the forward strand.
CTGTAATGCCATTCTATCTTAATCTATTATTTATTCTAAATTATGAGAATTGAGATACAAAACTGCTTAGGTAACAAAACCATTAACAGAAACAAAATCTCCTCTCTTTTTTTGTGAATGCAAAGATAACTATTCTTTTACACTTAGACCCCGAGTTCCATTGATTTTATTGATTGATTCATAAGGGAGTAAAATAAAAATACCCCATTGAAAATACTGATATTTCAATGGGGTATTTTTATTTTCTTCGGAACTTGAAGGGCAGATACAGAGGCCATGAACAACGTATTAATTGACTGAATCTCTATTTTAATCGCTATTAAATCTACCCCATAGCCGACTTTATCTTGAATAGTAAAAACGATGTTCTATTCCATCCAGTGTTCGTATATAGGTTTCCATGTTTGCCTTATCTTCATCAATAATAATCACTCTTCCTCCACGCTCCAATAGCTCTTCGTATGCAGACACATAACCGGTTTTACGTCCATAACCGAGAATAATATTCGATGTCGTGCCGACAAAGTCGTTGTTATGATCGTGTCCTGTAAAGACACCCAAGACATCTCCTTGTTCTATAAAAGCACTGAATAAACCACTATTTATTTTGGGAGAACAAATATTCTCAAGCTTGTTGCCAGTCGTTTCAGGCATTTTTTTAACGATCTTGTACTCAGGCAATGGAATATGGAAAAAGGCCAATGCCGGTAATGTTCTTTTATTCTGTAACTTATACTTATCACTCTCTTTTCTATACCATTCAATTTGAGAACCTTTTATCCAGTCATAATAACCTAAGTTTTTATGATCGTCCGTATACGAATGAGAATCCAAGAAATAAAGAATCCATTTAGTTTGATCCTCATTTTCAGCTTGAACCGAAATATGACAATTACCTACTCCTGCAACAAAACCCGCACTATTCCGCGTCAGATTAAGCGGTTCTTTCATTACCATATCCAATTGTTGTTGTTTTGTAAACTGAGTTTCGGTATCGTGATTACCATAAGTAACAACAAAGGGTGTATTAGTATCCTTAAAAATGCGAACAAGGGTTTCCCAAGATTTATCAGCTCCATCAGAAACAGCTATATCTCCGGTAAGTACTACAAGGTCAGGAATTTCATCGCTAATTATTTTCCGCATTAAATGGGCTGTACTGTCATTATATACTTTACACGTATCAGCTTCTACCCAGTGCAAATCAGTAAATTGAACAATTTTGAATTTTCCGTTTTTAAAACGAAGAGTAGATTGAGCATGAATTTGAAGAGCAGCAATTAGTAAAATAAATAACAAGTATTTTTTCATCTTTATCTGTTTATAATATTAGAAAATTAATGTCTTTCGTGTTTTAAAATCATTCAACCTAATGTTATCCTGATAAACATTGAATTCCTTATCGGTTAATACTTGTTAAATTTCAACATTACGTTGATCTCTTTTTAATCTTTTTAGACTAAAATGGATTACCCCGCAAGATAGTATTTTCAACTGGCTTTTGAACCTTTTGCACCTAGAGAAAATAGACAAAAGAGCAATTTAGTACAGAATGAAAAAAAGTAGATTACTTGATATTGATAAAAGATTCTTTTATAAATATAAGGAATGGCTCAAACAAATTGTCTGAGCCATTTCTTATGTTTAACCTATTCTGATAAATTAAAATTTATACCCGATACTTAAATAAAAATTCCGATTTTTCGCACTCTCTTCTTCTCCGGATATATTATATAGACCTAGATCGTAACCTAAACCTAAGCACATTTGGTTAAATTCCACCCCAAAGCCTAAGCCTATTCCGACATCAAACTTTTTTAAACCATCACTACCAAATGTATCCTCTTTTTCTTCTTGCCCTTCAAATTCCAATTTACTCTTACCTCCAATTCCATAAGCGAGATAAGGTCCTGCATGTAAAACTAGTTTTGTACTTTCTGTTATTTCAAATTTATAGCCAACATGTATAGGTAACTGCAAATATACCTGATTAATAGAAGCTTTAAGCTCATAAAGTTTCCATTTCCCCCCCTTGGTATTGATCTCTAATCCAGTCAATAAATAAACTCTTTGACCCAACTCATAATCTACAGTTAATCCCAGATTAAAACCCACTTTAGAATCCGGATTGGGTATATCTTTCATAGAAAGAGTAGATAAATTAATTCCTCCTTTAACACCAAGAGTTAATCTATTATCTTGAGCAGTTAAATTTGTTACTCCAGAAATCAAAAGCACTAAAACAAACAAAGATTTAATTGTCTTTTTCATAAGATTGTTTTTTTAAGGTTTACAGATATAGAGTAAATATAATCTATTTTCACTAAAAACAGAAAATATTACGAAATATTCACACAATTGTTTCTCAAAAATAGATAGAAGAAAGCCGGACTAGTTTATATTTAACTCCTTAAGAATACGATTTGCTTTTTGTGAATGCTTCATCAAAAATAAAATATAACGAACGTCTACACCTATGCAACGCTGAAACATAGGTTCATACAAATAATCACTACTCATAGCCTCCCAATTCCCGTCGAAGGCAAGACCTAATAATTCCCCTTTTCCATTAAACATGGCACTACCGGAATTCCCTCCTGTTATATCATTATCGGAAATAAAACAAACCGGCATCTCTCCTCTTTCATTGGCATAAATACCAAAATCATTCTGTTTAAAAAGATTCAGAATACCAGAAGAAACTTGAAAGTCGGGGTCATTAGAATAACGCTTTACTTTTTCCAAAACGCCTTTTACCGTTGTATAATAGCTGTAATCCATTCCATCAGCCGGAGAATAACCGGCTACTGTACCAAAACTCAAACGCATCGTGAAATTAGCATCCGGATAGGGTTCAAAGTCAGAATTACACTCCCTCATCAATCGATTATAGTCGCGTTCTAATTGATTAATAGCCTGAGTAGATTCTAATACACCATTATTTAATTCATAAAACTTCACTAAAAAATCCATCACTAAGGAAATGGCAGGATCGTCATAAAAAGTGACTAATGAATCTTCTAAAAGAGTATTTAGTCCTTCAGGTGAGGTCATAATTGACTTTTTGTACAACTCATCCACATAAGCAGGAATAGAGTCTTCATAGTCTGTTGCAATGGTTTGATATACGTATGGATGATATTCCGAACTGATTTTCTCTTCATAAAGTTTCAACATCGCTATGAAAACCTTCTTATCTAATTCAATATTTAACTGATTATATTGAGTTAAGAATTTTTCTATTTGGGATTTCACCCATTCATTTTCTCCTTCATAATCAAAATTCAGGATATCAAAAGAGAGCTGAATCAATTCAGGCCCGTTCATAAAACACTCACCAAAATAAGACAAGGCTTTACTAGCCTCTCTGCGTTGTAAGTAATGCAAATCGAGTTCAGTAAGCAAACGCAAATGCTTAACTCGCTCAACAGGGTGATTCTCAATCCACATCTGTAACTTTTCCTCTTGCTCTTTACGCTTTTCAATAATCCGCAACTCTTTTATGGATTGCTTTTTCCCGATGGCATTTTTCCAATAATTAGAACTCTTTGCATATTTTGAGGTATAATTAATTTGTACCACCTCATCTTTTCCCATTGCTTCCTTCCATATCTCTTGCTTAACTCCACGCACATCTATCAAGGCCTCATTAGGGCCATAAAGAACTTCTTCAATACCAAAGGAAGAAAGATAGCGATCGGTATTACCCGGATATCCCATAGTCATACAGAAAGAGCCTTCTTGATATCCATTTATGGATATAGGAGCCACGTATCGAGGTTGATAAGGCTGATTATCCTTCGAAAAATCAGCCGGTTGATTTTCAGTATCAGCATATAGCCTAAACACACTAAAATCGCCGGTATGTCTTGGCCAAACCCAATTGTCACTATCCCAACCAAACTTACCAATGGAAGAGGGAGGAGAAAATACCAAACGTACATCGTAATAATTCTGATAGGTAGATAACCAATATTCATTTCCACCATAAAATGAATCAATTTTTCCTATTAAGTTCGGACTCTCTATTGTTAACTCTTCTTGAAGAACAAAGAGTACTGAATCAATAGCTACCGATCGTTCTGCCTCCGTCATTTCGCAGTTAACGGCCGAAAGAACACGGGAGGTTACATTCTCTGTAGAGATTAAAAAGCTTACGTATAAGTCGGGACACGGCAATTCATCCGCTTGTGTTTCAGCTACAAATCCATCTTCAATATAATTATTCTCCAATGAACTCAATTGATGAATGGCTCCAAAACCACAATGATGATTGGTGAGAAGCAACCCTTCATTAGACACCATGACTCCCGAACAAAAACCACCAAAACTAACAACTGCATCTTTCAAAGAAGGTTCCTTTTCATTGTAAATGGCTCTATTCTTTAGCTTGGATCCTCTTTTCTTCATCATGTTCTGTGTCTGTTTAGTGAGATTTCCTACAAACCACATTCCTTCATCCGCAGCCAAAGAAGAAAGTAAAAATAAACTCAATAAAAATATAAGAATTCTATTATATTTCATTTTTCATTACCCCTATTATTCAATAATTAAGCGTACATCTTCGCTTTTCAATCGAGCTTTCAACCATCCACTTATACTTTCAATCTCTTTTTTCTGTGGTTTTTCCTTAAAGCTAAAAATGGCCAAAGTAACGGTATCCACTCGAGTAGAATCCACGTATCGTTCTAAACATTGAGCTATAGAAATGGCTTGAATGGAAGGATAAAGAACTTTCACCTCATCCACTAATACTTCACTCAAGGTACTATACTCCTTATATTGCGTTAATTCTTTCTCTAATGCATCAATTTCCTGAATACGTTTCTGTAACTGCTTTTCACTGCTTTCATAGAATTCCTCCATTACCATGGCACGAATAGAAGAAAGATCTAGCTCTTCATTCTGCACACCTTGTAAAACGGTCAGTTTTGTGTCTTCCAATTTATAATCTTTCAACCGATTCTTAGCCAACGCCAAGGAAGTCTCAGGAATTTCTTCTCCCATTAGAATTACCCTAATCTCTTTATTCTCTTTCTGATAAATTATTTTTCTATCAATTATCTGTGCATTCTGAAAATCCAATTGCTCTGATATAAACCGAGAAGCGGATGTATGGAATACTGTTTCTTTAATAATGCTAACTGTCAAATAAATAGCAGGGATCATTGTTAAAATAACAATAACAACCATATATTTCCTTACCACTTCCTCCCTCTTTTTATCTACAAAGACTTTAGGCTTAAAATGCATCCAGCGAATACCAATGAATGTAGCAACACTAATAAATACAGTATTAATAAAATAGAGATAAAATGCACCTAAAAAATAGATTAAGTTACCAGTAGCCAATCCATAACCTGCAGTACATAGAGGTGGCATCAGGGCAGTAGCAATGGCCACTCCCGGAATAACAGTTCCTTTTTTCTCTTGAGTAGAGACAGCAACTACTCCGGACAAACCTCCAAATAAAGCTATAAAAACATCGAATATCGTAGGCGATGTCCGAGCTAATAATTCCGATTGAGCCTCCGTTGAAGGAGTTAATAGGAAAAATAAAGTTGAAGTAGCCACACAAAAAGCAGTAGTTACCAGGTAACTTTTGAGAGATTTACGTAATAGATCAATATCATTGATTCCTACGGATAAACCTATTCCCATAATAGGTCCCATTAAAGGAGAGATCAACATGGCACCAATCACAACAGCTGTTGAATTGATGTGCAACCCTAAAGAAGCAATAAAAATAGCAAAAATAAGAATCCAAAGTCTAGCACCTTTCATTTCAACCCCTTGCCGAATGCTTTCCTCTGTTTCATTCTCGTTTTCTTTATCTTTTTTTAGATCAAAATACTCTTTGAAAAAAGATTTAAGGGCAAAAACATTTCTACTATCTGATTTCATAATTCTACTTTATAAAGCGATTTATTATAGGAATACTTTTTAAAGGTAAATCTTTTTTTATGAGATATCCCATATAAAAAGCCAATAAAATGGTTCTATAAATTAATCGCAACACTATATTTTCAATAACGACACAATAAGCAGCTAACAATAAAACACCAGTCAGGAGAATATAACGTGAAATACCTTTTAAGTCGTAAGGAATTGGATATTTTTTTTGCCCAACAACATAAGACAGCACAGTAACTAATGCATATCCAATGAAACCGGCCCATGCTGATGCCATATATCCAAAACGAGGAACAAAGAGTATATTCAAACAAATTATGGTAACACAACCTAAAATTGAAAAATAAGCACCCCATCTGGTCTCATCAATTAACTTATACCAGAAAGAAAGATTAAAATAAATTCCCATCAGGAATTCAGCACCCATAACAATAGGCACCACTTTTAATCCCTCCCAATACCCCGGAGTAATAATATATTTTAATAAATCCAGATAAAACATGACAAGAAGATAGGCCAATAAAGCAAAAATAATGAAGTACTTCATAGCTGAAGCATACATTTTACGACTATCCTTCTTTTTTTCTTCACCAAAAACAAAAGGTTCATAAGCATAACGAAAAGCTTGAGTAAACATAGCCATAATCATTGCTATCTTACTGGCAGCTCCATAAATACCCAACTGTACGTGAGCTTCCCCCGTATGTTTAAAAAGAAAAGGGAAAATAATCTTATCAACGGTTTGATTCAATATACCGGCCACACCCAATATTAGAATGGGAAACGAGTAACGTAAAATTCGCTTGAATAAATGAAAATCAAATCCATAACGAATTTCTTTGAGCTCCGGAATAAAAAACAGAAGTTGCACCGAACTGGTTATTAAATTAGCAAAAAACACATAACCTGCTTGGTTCTGTGGATCGTACCAACTAAATAAAGAAGGATGGAGTACAGATAGCGTAGGGCACCAAATTAAAAAAAAGAAATTCAACAGAATGTTTAAAGCAATGATAAACAGTTTTATTCCTGCAAACTTTATGGGACGTCTTTTGTATCGTAAATAGGCAAAAGGGATACATTGAAAAGCATCTAAGGCTACAACAAGAGCCATCATACCAATATATTCAGGATGCTTCTCATATCCTAAGAAAGAAGATATCGGACTTAAAAAAGAGAGACAAAGCAGAATGAAAAAGAAAGAGGTGGTTGCTACGGAAATCAAGATAGAAGAGTAAACTTTCTCATTATCCTTTTCTTTATTCATGAAACGGAAAAAACCGGTCTCCATTCCGTAAGTCAACAACACCAAAAACAGAGCCACGAAGGCATAGATATTGGTTACAACACCATATCCTCCCGACTCAACAGACATAACCGAAACATACATCGGTACAAGCAAGTAATTGAGAAATCGCCCAACAATACTACTTAATCCATAGATTACCGTTTCTTTGGCTAAACTTGCTAATCGTGACATCTAATCTATTTTAATCAAATAATGAAGCCTGCCCTATGCCCGGATCTCTTTGTCTCCCCAAATGATCATAAGCTAAGTCGGTGACCTGTCTTCCTCTAGGCGTTCTTTTAATGAAGCCCTCCTTGATAAGAAAAGGTTCATATACTTCCTCTATGGTTCCCGGATCTTCACCTAAGGCAGTTGCAATAGTGGTGATTCCAACCGGGCCTCCTCCAAACTTGTCGATAATGGTACAAAGAATCTTATTGTCAATATCGTCTAAACCATAACGATCAATATTCAAGGATTCCAACGCATATCTGGCAATATTCAAATCAATGGATCCCGTTCCTTTTACTTGAGCAAAATCTCGCACTCTCCGCAGTAAAGAATTAGCAACACGAGGGGTCCCCCTACTTCTTGACCCAATCTCAACCGCTGATTCACTTGAACAAGGCACACCCAATATTTTACTTGAACGTAAAATAATACCGTTTAAGACCTCATCATCATAGTATTCCAAATGAAGATTTATCCCAAATCGGGCACGCAAAGGGGAAGTCAATAGCCCACTTCGGGTTGTTGCCCCAACTAGAGTAAATGGACTTAAATCAATCTGTATGCTTCGGGCAGAAGGTCCTTTATCAATCATAATATCTATCCGGTAGTCTTCCATTGCAGAATAGAGATACTCTTCTACAAGAGGAGAAAGACGATGAATTTCATCGATAAAAAGGACATCATTTTGATCTAAACTAGTTAATACGCCTGCTAAATCACCAGGTTTATCTAAAACGGGACCGGAGGTTACCTTCAACCCCACCCCTAATTCATTGGCTATGATGTTAGATAAAGTTGTTTTACCTAAACCGGGAGGACCATGTAATAGCACATGATCTAAAGCCTCTCCTCTCATACGAGCTGCTTGAACAAAAACCCTCAAATTATCAACTACTTTAACTTGCCCTCGAAAATCATCGAAACTTAAAGGACGAAGCGAGTTTTCAAACTCTCTTTCCTGTGGGGTTATCTGGGATGCTCTTATGTTGAATTCTTCTTCCATTGGTTCTGCAATCATTGAACACAAAGGTATAAAGATTCCATCAAATCCATCTCTTTTTCTTCATC
>CAZFXK010000003.1:43331-57442 GCA_964522975.1 uncultured Bacteroides sp.
AGTACATCGTTAACACATCTTATAATAAAAGAGAAAGAATAAAGAAAGATATTTCTAAATTTGCATATAATTAGTTTTAACCGGAGAATCTTTCACCCAGATATAAATGAAAGATTATTGAAACATTCTCTTTTTAAGAATAGAAAAACGATTAAAATGGAAATTTCTTTTCACACGCAAGGAGTAAGTATGCCTTCTATTAATGAAGATTTATTAAATCAATGGATACTTAAAGTTGCTCTATCACATAAAAAGACAGTTGGAGAAATAGCTTATGTCTTCTGCTCTGATGAGGTTATTTTAGAGACCAATCAGCACTATTTACAACATGATTATTACACAGATATCATCACTTTTGACTATACAGAGGGAACTAAAATTGCAGGGGACATCTTCATTGGTATAGAAACCGTTGAAAGTAATGCCATAAAATATGAGGTACCATTTAAAGAAGAACTTCATCGCGTCATTATTCATGGCATTCTTCACCTTTGTGGGATAGATGACCAAACTTCCGAACAAAGAGAAGACATGGAGCGAGAAGAAAACAAAGCCCTTATACTCATAAAAGAGTACTTAACCGCTTAATATCAACTTTTTACCTCTTAAAAGAGGCTATAGAAACTAACTTTTTGTATCTTTGTGAGGTTTAAAAATAGATGAGGATTATAAATGGATTTTAAATACGACGTAATAGTAATTGGAGCAGGTCATGCCGGCTGTGAAGCAGCTGTGGCCTCTGCCAACTTAGGTTCAAAAACCTGTCTGATTACTATGGATATGAATAAAATAGCCCAGTTGAGCTGCAATCCTGCAATTGGAGGAATTGCAAAAGGACAAATTGTGAGAGAAATAGATGCTCTAGGAGGGCAAATGGGGTTGGTCACAGATGAGGCTACCATTCAATTCAGGCTACTTAACCAATCGAAAGGTCCTGCCATGTGGAGCCCAAGAGCCCAATGCGACCGCATGAGGTTTATTACTGCTTGGAGAAATCGAGTGGAGAATACAGACAACTTACATATTTGGGAAGACACGGTTACGGGACTTAAAGTAAAAAATGGAGAAGTCACAGGAGTAGAAACTCTTTTACAGGCTCCCTTTGAAGCAAAAAGTGTTATCCTTACTGCCGGTACATTCCTTAATGGATTAATGCATGTAGGCAAAGTGCAATTTCCCGGAGGTAGAATGGCTGATGCTGCTTCTTTCCACTTAACTGAATCCATCGCACAACATGGCATACGATATGACAGATTAAAAACAGGTACTCCTGCACGTATTGATGGAAGAAGTGTACACTTTGAATATTTAGAACCTCAAGAGGGAGAAATTGATTTTCATAAGTTTTCTTTTTTAGATACTGATATTCGCCATTTAAAGCAGTTGAACTGTTGGACTTGTTACACAAATAAAGAGGTCCATAAGGTTTTAGAGGAAGGACTGGAAGACTCCCCTCTCTACAACGGACAGATCAAAAGCATAGGCCCTAGAAACTGTCCTAGTGTTGAAACGAAGATTGTAACTTTTCCGGATAAGGAAAGGCATCAAATTTTCTTGGAGCCTGAAGGGGTTAATACCAATGAGTTTTACATCAACGGATTCTCTTCATCCCTACCTATGCATATACAGTTAGCCGGACTTAAAAAAATGCCGGCATTCAAAGATGTCATCATTTACAGACCGGGATATGCCATAGAGTACGACTACTTTGACCCAACACAATTAACGCATACCCTCGAATCTAAAAAGATAAAGAACTTCTTCTTAGCCGGACAAGTGAATGGCACAACCGGTTATGAAGAAGCTGCCGGACAAGGATTAATTGCAGGAATCAATGCACATATAAACTGTCATGGGGGGAAACCTTTTACTCTGAAAAGAGATGAAGCCTATATTGGAGTTTTGATAGACGACTTAGTCACTAAAGGGATAAATGAACCCTACCGTATGTTTACTTCAAGAGCTGAATATAGAATTTTACTTCGAATGGATGATGCAGATGTTCGTCTAACCCAAAAAGCATGGGATTTAGGACTTGCAACAAAGCAACGCTATGACCTATTGGTTAAAAAGGGAAAAGAGATTGATAAACTAATCGAATTCTCAACCCATTACTCTATAAAACCCGAAAAAATAAATAACGGATTAAAAGAGCTAGGCACAACTCCCTTAAGACAAGGCTGTAAATTAATAAACTTAATAACACGCCCACAAATTACACTCAAAGGAATCGCTTCACATCTTCCGGCTTTACAAAAAGAATTAAATAAAATTGAAAGCAGGAAAGAAGAGATTATAGAGGCTGCCGAAATACTTATAAAATACAAAGGATACATTGAGAGAGAACGGATGATTGCCGATAAGTCTTCAAGACTTGAAGGAATCCGCATTAAAGATCGATTCAACTATGATGAATTGGAGTCAATTTCTTTTGAAGGTAGACAAAAACTGAAGAAAATAAATCCGGAAACCATAGCCCAGGCCAGTCGTATACCCGGTGTATCACCAAGTGACATCAATGTACTCTTGGTATTAGCAAGTAAATAAATTATGTTCCACGTGAAACAAAATCAATAAAAAATGAGTGAAGAAGAATTAATGAAACGAATAAGAACCATTGAAGATTTCCCTAAAAAAGGGATTAAATTTTATGACATCACTACCCTATTTAAAGATCCTAAAGGATTGAAAACATTATCTGACAATCTATATGATTTATATAAGGATAAAGGAATAACAAAAGTAGTAGGCATTGAATCCAGAGGTTTTATCATGGGCCCTGTACTAGCAACTCGGATCAATGCTGGTTTCATTACAATAAGAAAACCGGGTAAACTACCAGCAGAGACTATAGAAGAGTCGTACAAAAAAGAATATGGGATAGATACTATACAAATACATAAAGATGCAATTGATGAAAACGACATCGTTTTACTTCACGACGACTTATTAGCCACAGGAGGTACTATTGAAGCGGCTTGTAAATTAGTTAAGAGACTTAATCCAAAAAAAATATATGTCAACTTTATTATTGAATTGAAAGCCCTTAATGGTAGTACAGTATTTGATGATGATGTTGAAGTAAAGTCTGTACTTAAACTATAAAAGTGGATAGAAAGAAGGATCAAAATACAACAGATGATCATCTAAAGAAAATAGTAGATAGCCTGCCTAATCGTCCGGGTATATATCAATACTTCGATGAAAAGGGAAGCATTATTTATGTGGGAAAAGCTAAGGATCTCAAAAAAAGAGTAAGCTCCTACTTCAATAAAACACATGAACCAGGAAAAACAAGAGTCCTGGTTCGTAAAATAAAAGACATCAAATATACGGTTGTTCATAGTGAAGAAGATGCTTTGCTTCTAGAAAACAACTTAATAAAGAAATACCAACCACGATACAACGTTCTACTTAAAGATGACAAAACCTACCCTTCCATTTGCATAAAGAACGAATACTTTCCTAGAGTTTTTAGTACACGAAAAATAGTACAAGATGGTTCAACCTATTTTGGTCCTTACAGCCATTTACCTACCATGAAAGCTCTACTAAAACTAATTAAACAACTCTACCCCATTCGAAGTTGCAACCTCAACCTGTCTCCGGAAAAAATACAGGAAGGAAAATATAAGGTATGTCTGCAATATCATATTAAAAACTGTTTAGGACCTTGCATAGGGAATCAAACCAGTGGTGAATATATGAAGGACATAGAAGAGATCAAGGAAATACTAAAAGGAAACACAAAAGAAATAAGTCAACTATTAGAAAACAAAATGCAAGCTCTTGCAAAAGAGATGAGGTTTGAAGAAGCTGAAAGGGTTAAACAAAAATACATTCTCATAGAAAACTTCAGAGCCAAATCAGAAGTAGTAAGTAATACCCTACACAATTTGGATGTCTTCAGCATTGCAGAAAATGGAGATAAATCAGCTTACATAAATCATTTGCACATCGTCAATGGAGCCATAACAAGAGCCTTTACCTTTGAATACAGAAAAAGATTAAATGAAACGCCCCAAGAGTTATTACGCCTTGGGATTATTGAAATAAGAGAGCGATATAAGAGCAAAACGAAGGAAATAGTTGTTCCTTTTGAATTGGATTTAGAATTAGAAGGAGTAAAATTCATTATACCACAAAGAGGAGATAAGAAAAAGCTACTCGACCTATCCCTCTTAAACGTTCAACAATACAAAGCAGATCGCCTGAAACAAGCTGAGAAATTAAATCCGGAACAAAGATTAATCAGACAGTTAAAAGAGATACAAGAACAATTGCAAATGGAAAAGCTTCCAATGCATATTGAATGTTTCGACAATTCAAATATACAAGGTAGCGATCCCGTAGCAGCTTGCGTTGTATTTAAAAAAGGACGCCCTTCAAAAAAAGACTATAGAAAATATCATATCAAAACAGTTGAAGGACCGGATGATTATGCTTCAATGCGTGAAGTCATAGAAAGAAGGTATAAAGCCCTAATAGAAAACGGATCACCCATACCCGACCTAATCCTTACCGATGGAGGGAAAGGACAAATGTCAGCAGTAAAACACACTTTAGCTAAATTAAATTTGTCAATACCAACTGCAGGACTAGCTAAAGATGATAAGCACCGTACATCGGAACTCCTCTTTGGAGATCCCCCTAAAGTGATTGGGATAAAACAAAACAGCTCATTATTTCGATTACTAGAACAAATACAAAACGAAGTACATCGATTTGCCATTCAATTTCACAGAGATATCCGAAGCAAAAGACAAGTTGCTTCAGAATTGGATCATATTCCAGGTATAGGACCGGTAACGAAACACACATTATTAAAAAAATACAAAAGCATAAAACGAATACGTAATGCTCCGAAAGAAGAAATTGAGAAGCTAATAGGTCCGGCAAAGACAGAAGCACTATTCAATGGATTATCTGCAAATAAAAACCTTATTTTATAAAGTCATAAATCTTAGTATTTATTCTTATCTTAGTATTTAAAATTAGCAAAACTTATGCGAGCAGTCATACAACGAGTTACTGATGCTTCAGTTAAAATCAATGATATTGTTAATGGATCCATTAACAAAGGATTAATGGTACTACTAGGCATAGAAGATGAAGATGCAAACAATATTGAAGAGGGAATTGAATGGCTAAGCAACAAAATAATAAACCTCAGAATCTTTGATGATGATAATGGAGTAATGAACAAATCAGTCATAGAAATAAATGGGGAGATTCTTTTAATTAGTCAATTTACATTGCACGCATCAACAAAAAAAGGGAACAGACCTTCATACATCAGAGCTGCAAAACCAGAGGTTTCCGAAAAAATATATAAGAAATTCTGTAATGTACTTGCAGCCAAACTAGGCAAACCCATAGCTAAAGGAATATTTGGTGCAAATATGAAAGTATCTTTAACCAACGACGGTCCGGTTACTATTATCATTGACTCAATAAATAGGGAATAATGACCTTAAAAGAAGCACAATCAGTTGTAGATCAGTGGATTAAAGAGTACGGCGTAAGGTATTTCAACGAACTCACCAATCTGGCTGTTTTAACAGAAGAAGTAGGAGAATTAGCTCGTGTTATGGCAAGAGTCTATGGAGAACAATCGTTCAAAGAGGGAGAAAAAGCGAATCTCTCAGAAGAACTAACCGACGTGTTATGGGTTTTACTATGCATTGCAAACCAAACCGGTGTTGATTTAACAGAAGCCTTTAAAAAAAACTTAGAGAAAAAAACTCAAAGAGATAATAAAAGACATTTACATAATCCTAAACTTAAAAATCATGAATGAGATAAAAGAAAATGATGACAAATATTTAAGAGCATTAGCAAAATACAAAACCGATCTTAAAGACGAAGACATTAAGAAGGAAGTTCAAACATTGATTGAAGAAAAAGTAGCAGAGAACGACACAAATGAAGTCAAAACTTTTCTTTTTAATTGCATTGACTTAACCTCGTTAACCCCCACAGATAACGATGAAAGCATTCTTGCAATGGTAGAAAAGGTAAATAAGTTTTCTCATATCTATCCGGATATGCCCAACGTAGCAGCTATGTGTGTATACCCCAATTTCACTTCCATTCTTAAAAATGCTTTAGAAGTTGAAGATGTGAAAATAGCTTGCGTATCGGGAGGATTTCCTTCATCACAAACATTCATTGAGGTTAAAATAGCAGAAACAGCAATGGCCATAATGGAAGGGGCTGATGAAATTGACATGGTAATATCGGTTGGAAAATTCTTGAGTGGAGATTACGAAACTCTCTGCGATGAAATTCAAGAACTCAAGGATGTAGCTGAAAACAAACAAAAACACTTAAAAGTAATTCTTGAAACAGGCTCTTTACAAAGTGCCGAGAACATAAAAAAAGCTTCTATCCTAGCGATGTACTCCGGAGCTGACTTTATAAAAACCTCTACCGGTAAAGAAAAAATATCAGCCACGCCTGAAGCTGCTTACGTAATGTGTCAAGCCATCAAAGAGTATTATGATGAAACGGGCAATAAAGTAGGATTCAAACCAGCAGGAGGCTTAAGCACATCTAAGGATGCCCTTATCTATTATACCTTGGTTAAAGAAATTCTAGGTGAAGAATGGCTAACAAACAAACTCTTTAGATTAGGTACAAGCAGATTGTCAAATTTATTATTAACGGAAATTAAAGGAGAAGAAATAAACTTCTTCTAAATCAGCTATTTAACAAGGACTCATAAATAGATAAATAAACCGTTGGTCGGTCTGGGATCAATGCCTTGTCGGTCCCAGACAAACAGATGCTCTCTCCCAGAGAGAATAAACAAAGATCCCAGACCGACTAAATTCATCCTAAGAATGAAATGAATTAATTGCTTTATAACATAAAAACACCCTCGCTACTTTTATTTTGTAACGAGGGTGTTTTTTATTCTATTTATAGGAAACTCTTTCTATTTATAATTTCCGATTAACTACATATCTTAAATAATTAAGTAATGCCTCTTGAATATCTCCGGAAAAATTGGATTGGATGATTTTTTCAGCTTCATCACGTATTTTATCGATTGTTTGATGAGCATATTCAATACCCCCTTCGTCCATTGCAAACTGAATAAGATCATGAATGTCTTCTGGTGTTGCCTTACCCTTTTTTACATATAGAGCTTTTTTCATAAAATGCGGATTTTTGGATTTATCCAAAGCATATAAAATAGGTAACGTTAATTTACCCTCTTCCATATCTTTACCGGTAGGTTTGCCTATTTGTAAATTCTCATAATAGTCAAAAATATCATCACGAATTTGAAAACAGACTCCTATTAAATTACCTAATCTTTTTATTTCTAAAACTTTTTCCTCCGGTGCATTTACAGATAAAGCAGCGATTTCGGCACAAGCTTCAAAAAGAGCTGCCGTTTTTTTATTAATAACTTCAAAATAAGATTTTTGAGTAAGGTCTAACTGGTCTATGTTCTCCAACTGCAACAACTCACCCTCTGATAATTTTTTGCCCAGATTGGCAACAAGCTCAACAATTTTATAATTATTTGTTTTCCCAACCTCCATTAAAGAAGTCGCCAAGAAGAAATCTCCTGCCAATACGGAAACTTTATTACCATATATTGCATTCACAGAAGGTTGCCCACGTCTTAGCTCACTTTCATCTACCACATCATCGTGAATTAAACTTGCAGTATGTAACAACTCCAAAGCAACAGCAGAATAAATGGTAACTTTATTAATCTCTCCAAAAGATTTAGCAATCAGAAGAACCAGCATCGGTCGCATCATCTTTCCATTCTTTTGTTTAATATGTTCAATAACGCTACACATCAAATCATTCGAACTAGCCAGCGATTCATTAAAAGATTCTTTGAACTCTTTTAGTTCATCATATATAGGAGCTTTTATCTGGGGCAATAAATTCATATTAGGTAGTTACTATTTAAACACAAAAATAACACATAAAAGAATCAATCCATCATTTTTTTGTATTTTTACGCTAAACAAGTTATAATAATGGACAAGAAAAAACTTTTTTTCATAGATGCATACGCATTAATTTATAGATCGTATTATGCATTTATAAGAAATCCAAGAATAAACAGTAAAGGAGAGAACACATCGGCCATATTTGGATTTATAAATACACTGGAAGATGTACTGGCAACCGAAAACCCAACACATATAGGCATAGCTTTCGATCCTCCCGGCCCCACCTTCCGACACGAGGCATACGAAGAATATAAAGCGCAAAGAGAATCAACTCCGGAAGACATAAAGCGATCAGTACCTATTATTAAAGAAATCATAAAAGCATATCGCATCCCCATATTAGAGGTGGAGAAATATGAAGCAGATGATGTAATAGGAACTTTGGCTACACAAGCCGGGGAAAAACAGATTCCAACCTATATGCTTACCTCTGATAAAGATTATGGTCAACTTGTGACAGATAACGTCTTTATGTATCGCCCAAAATATAAAGGGGGTTATGAAGTTTTAGGACCGGAACAAATAAAAAACAAATTCAAAATAGAAGATCCTACCCAAGTAGTAGATATTTTAGCATTAATGGGAGATGCATCTGACAATATACCGGGTTGTCCGGGAATTGGAGAAGTACGAGCTCAACGACTTATTGAAGAATTTGGGTCGGTCGAAAATTTAATAGCCAATACAAATCAACTGAAAGGTGCGATGAAAAAAAATATTGAGGAAAATGCTAAAAGCATTACATTCTCAAAATTTTTGGCTACCATAAAAAAAGATGTACCCATTGAATTAAAATTGGATGAATTAATTAGAGAACAAGAAGATGAAGAAAAAATCAAAGAGATTTTTGAAAAATTAGAATTCAGAACTTTTCTTCGCAGAAAATATCCGGAAGATAATCAATCAGCCCCTACCCTCTTTAATCAAACAAATTCTAAAGATAAAAAGGAAAAAGAGGCAATTCAAGGCGATTTATTTTCAAATTTTGAAGAAGAATATACAGGAGATGAGAAAAATCGCAAGGATTTACCATCAGACAAAGAGGTATTTAGTTACAAACTAATTGATAATCAGAAATCTATAGCCGAATTGATTCCTATTTTAGCTTCTCAAAAAGAAATTGCTCTAGATACAGAAACTACAGGTATTGAGCCAATGGAAGCAGAACTCGTTGGTTTTAGCTTTTCATATCAACCCAATGAAGCTTTTTATATTCCGGTTTCGGAAAATAAAGAAGAAGCAAAAAAAATAGTAGAAAAATTCAAACCCGTTTTTGAAAATCCGGAAATTATAAAAATTGGACAAAACATAAAATACGACATCATCATTCTAAAAAGATATGGAATTAATATTAAAGGTCCACTTTTTGATACAATGATAGCTCACTATGTAATTCAACCGGAACTTAGACACGGAATGGATTATTTAGCTGAAATCTATTTAAATCATCAAACAATTCCCATTGAACATTTAATTGGACCGAAAGGTAAAAACCAAAAGACGATGAGGGATTTGACACCTGAAGAAGTTTATTCCTATGCTTGTGAAGATGCTGACATTACTTTCCGATTAAAAGAAAAATTAGAGAAAGAGCTAAAAGAAAATGATTTAGAATATTTATTCTATAATATAGAAATGCCTTTAGTGCCTGTTTTAGTAGAAATGGAAATAAATGGTGTGCGACTGGATACTGATGCATTAAAAAAAATATCAAAGAAATTAACTAACCGCCTAATTTCACTGGAAGAAAAAATACATGAAATTGCAGGTGTGGATTTTAATGTTTCTTCTCCTAAACAAGTAGGAGAAATTCTATTTGAACATATGAAGTTGGACGACAAGGCAAAAAAAACAAAATCAGGCCAATATGTAACTTCAGAAGAAGTTTTATTAAAGTATAAAAATAAGCACGAAATTGTTGGAAAGATACTGGAGTTTAGAGGACTTAGAAAATTACTAAACACATATGTAGATGCTCTTCCCAAATTAATCAATCCAAAGACAAACAGAATACATACCTCTTTTAATCAAACAGTAACTGCAACAGGCAGATTAAGTTCAAGCAATCCTAACTTACAAAACATACCTATCCGAGACGATGATGGAAAAGAAATAAGAAAAGCTTTTATACCGGATGAAAACGGTGAATTCTTCTCTGCGGATTACTCACAAATAGAATTACGCATAATGGCTCATCTTAGCAATGATGAACATATGATTGAAGCATTCAATAAAGGCTACGACATCCATACAGCTACGGCAGCTAAAATTTATAAAATTGAAGTTGATCAAGTAACTCCTAATATGAGAGATAAAGCAAAAACAGCAAACTTTGGAATCATCTATGGAATATCTGTCTTTGGTTTATCAGAAAGGTTAAACATTGAAAGAAAAGAAGCAAAACAATTGATTGACGGTTATTTTGAGAGTTATCCCAATGTTTCTAAATATATGGAAGAGAGTAAAGAAAAAGCAAAAGAGCAAGGATATGTAGAAACACTATTCAAAAGAAAAAGATTTCTTCCGGATATAAATTCTAAAAATTCCATTGTTAGGGGCTTTGCAGAACGAAATGCAATTAATGCACCTATTCAAGGAAGCGCAGCCGATATCATAAAAGTAGCTATGATTAATATTTTCCACCGTTTTAAAGAAGAAGGTTTGCAATCAAAGATGATATTACAAGTACATGATGAATTAAACTTCAGTGTACCTATTGAGGAAAAAGAAAAAGTAGAAAAAATAGTAATCCAAGAAATGGAACGGGCATATAACTTAAATGTGCCTTTAAAAGTTGATTCCGGCTGGGGAAAAAATTGGTTAGAAGCTCACTGATTTATTTATAACTTTTTTTAACTGTATTACATATTAATACACTAATTATTCAAACGCTTAAGGAATGTTACTTCCTTAAAGAGTTTGCATTTTTTTCTTAATTATAAAGGAAAAAATGCTTCTTTTTGTAAATCCTTATTTTTATTTTAAAATTATCATTATGTCAAAATACACCTGTAATTATTTGTAAAACAGGAACATTTTCTTATTTTTGTATTAGAAACAAAGACATATTTGACATTTTGATACATTTTTCAATTAAAATAAAAGGAGGGGCTATGAAAACAACACAATTATTAAAAACAGCATTTGTTATTATTTTACTTGGATTTTTTGGACTTTCCAGCTTTGCCAAAATCAATAATAACCTTATTTATGATACAGAAGAAGTGAATGGCATAATGGTAGCACAAACCGTCTATAAACAAGAAGATGGCATGCTAGCAAAACATCAAAAATATACCTATGATTATGATAATAATCTAAGAGTCATACAAAGCACTTCGTACAAATGGGAAAACAATACTTGGGTAAATGATATGTGTATCAAACACGAGTACCAAGGTAAAACAGTAACTACTACTTATTACAAGTGGAATAAGAATAAAAAAGAATATATACTCCAACCGAATATGACTCTAATAACTGATTATAATTAAAATTTCAAAACATTTAAAACACAAAAAAAGGAAGATACATTAAATCTTCCTTTTTTATTCCTAATTATTAATTATAATAATAATTAATAATTTTCCTTCATGATTTCAAAGTATGATTGGGGATGTAAACAAGCAGGACACACTTTAGGTGCTTCTTTTCCTACGTGGATAAATCCACAATTACGACATTGCCATACTACTTCATCAGGTCTTGCAAAAACTTTTGCATCTTCAATGTTGCTAACAAAAGCACGGTATCTTTCTTCATGGCCTTTTTCAGCATTAGAAATATTACGATACATAGCAGCAATTTCAGGGAATCCTTCCTCTTCTGCAACATCTGCAAAATGAGGATAATCAACAGACCACTCTTCATGTTCACCTTGAGCAGCAGCCAATAAATTTTCAAGAGTTGAACCTATTACACCTGCTGGGAAAGCTGCAGTAAATTCTACTTTACCTCCTTCTAAATATTTAAACATACGTTTAGCATGCTCTTTTTCTTGATCTGCTGTTTCCAAGAAAATAGCAGCAATTTGCTCAAAGCCATCTTTTTTTGCTTGTTTAGCAAAATAAGTATAACGCATTCTTGCTTGCGATTCTCCTGCAAATGATTGCATAAGATGTTTTTCGGTTTGTGTACCTTTAAGTGATTTTTTAGACATAATTTATTAGTTTAATATAGTTTATTAAGAAATATACTTTCCACTTTTAGAAAATATGATAGACAAATATAAAAAATTAAAGCAAATAATACTATTTGAGTTACTACAAAATTTGCTATAAATAAAGCTCCAAATTTTATATTCACATTTTAAATCAATTGTTACGCTTTTTTTGATTAAGTTTGCAAACCCTTAGCTATATGACTATATTATACCGCTACCATTTTTACATTAACATTTATAAATAACACAAGTATATGATAGATTTTAAGCCTAAAATAATTTCTGCCTTAAAAAATTATGATAGAAAAACTTTTTCTGCTGATTTAATGGCAGGTATTATTGTGGGTATAGTGGCCTTACCTCTTGCCATTGCTTTTGGTATAGCCTCTGGTGTAACACCCGAAAAGGGAATCATTACTGCAATTATTGGTGGATTCATCATATCCCTTTTGGGAGGAAGCAATGTACAAATTGGAGGGCCTACAGGTGCTTTCATTATTATTGTATATGGCATAATACAACAATATGGAGAAATAGGACTTTTGGTTTCCACACTATTGGCTGGGATACTTTTATTATTAATGGGATTATTTAAGTTAGGTACAATCATAAAATTCATCCCCTACCCCATTATTGTTGGTTTTACCAGTGGTATTGCTGTTACCATTTTTACTACACAAATCAGTGATGTTTTTGGATTAAGCTTCGGCGATGAAAAATTACCCGGAGATTTTATTGGTAAATGGATTATGTATTTCAAACATATACATACAATAAACTGGTGGGAAACGGCAGTTTGTTTTGCAAGTATAGGCCTTATTGTTATTACACCCCGATTTTCAAAAAAAATACCCGGCTCATTAGTAGCCATTATTGTACTTACCATCATTGCATATGCATTGAAAACGGTTTTTGGTATTACATCAATAGACACCATAGGCGACCGGTTTATAATTAGTAGTGAAATTCCGGGAGCTGAGATACCTAAATTGGATTTTGAAAGCATAAAAAGCTTGATTCCTGTGTCTATAACTATCGCTGTATTGGGTGCAGTAGAATCACTATTATCGGCTACTGTTGCAGATGGTGTAACCGGACAAAGACATAACTCGAATACGGAATTAATTGCTCAAGGTGTAGCTAACATGGTGGTACCCCTCTTCTCAGGAATTCCTGCAACCGGTGCAATTGCTCGTACCATGACAAATATAAACAACGGAGGAAAAACACCTGTAGCCGGCATCATTCATGCCATTGTATTACTCTTAATCATGCTGTTTTTAATGCCGTTAGCTAAATACATCCCTATGGCCTGCTTAGCAGGGGTATTGGTTATTGTAGCCTATAATATGAGCGAATGGAGAACCTTTAAGGCATTTATGAATAATCCGAAGTCTGATGTAGCCGTCTTACTTGTTACATTTTTCTTGACCGTAATCTTTGACTTAGTAATAGCTATTCAGGTAGGATTGGTACTAGCCTTTCTACTATTCATGAAACGGATTACCGAAACCTCTGAAGTATCGGTAATCAGAGATAAATTAAATATTCACGGAGGAATAGATGCAACTGATGAAGAAAAATTAATGATACCTAAGGGTGTTGAGGTATATGAAATAGAGGGGCCTTACTTCTTTGGAGTAGCCAACAAGTTTGAGGAACAAACCATAATTTTAGGTAATCCACCCAAAGTCAGGATTATTAGAATGAGAATGGTTCCATTTATTGACTCTACGGGAATTCATAACTTCACTAATTTCTGTAAAAATTCACAAAAAGATAACATAAACATCATTTTATCTGATGTAAATCCTGATGTAAACAGAACATTGGAACGATCCGGATTTTTTGATATTGTTAGTAGAGATAACATCTGTTCTAATATTGTTAATGCAATAAAAAGAGCAGAAGAACTACTTGCTGAACTAGAACAAAATAAATAATTACGATTCAAAGAGGGTATT
>CAZFXK010000004.1:0-6157 GCA_964522975.1 uncultured Bacteroides sp.
TTTGTAGTAACAATCTCAAAAAAAACAAAAGTAAAATCTTTTCTTAATACATTATCATCTCTCTAAATGCTCGACACTCCTTCTTTATAGTTAACATTAATACAAAATACACAGAGAGTTATTACCTCCCGACTTAAAAAGATAAAGATCTGGGTTAAACCACTCGTCGGTCCCAGACCTAACATAGGTTTAACCCAGACCGAGGAGCCTTATAACCCAGACCGACCCAATCGACAGAATAAGCAATATTCGTAAGGTTTCCACCTACACGTTTATCAACAGAAAACTACTAACCAGAAAATTAGAGAACTAACCCTGTCAATTGTTATTTTAAGGAATCAATGTCTTTTTTACTCACTTTCTTGAAAACAATAATCTTATAAATATTTTCCTTGGTTTTATGGTAATACTGGGGATAATATTTCTCTCCGTTCGCATAGTACAACATTTTAGGGTTAAATAACAAAGGAGCGATACTTGATGATATTTTCCTATTCAATTCATTTTTAACTCAATTTTAACACTTTGATTTTCAAAATTCATCTACTTTTGCAAACTCAAAAAAAATGAAAATGAAAAAGTATATAACAGTACTAGCTGTATTTATCTTTACTTTACTCTTTTTTTCGTCCTGTGACCAATTAGAGGATTTGGGATTCTTTGGTCAAAAATGTCAAATTTCCGGCTGCGAAAATCTGGCACAAGATGGCGATTTTTACTGTAGTGGGCATCGAAAAATTGTAGACAAAGAGCTTCAGCCAATAATTGCACAATAAAACTTATTCTTCCTTTTTTAACTTTTCTATAAAATGAATATTTAAAATCACTACCCCTTGCATAGGACTCTCTGATAAAGACCGCATCATAAAAAAATCAATTATTTCTTTATGTTTTTTTAGTATAAGTGGGCATAATTTATTACCTTAATCAGTAGGCAGTTTGAAAATAAAATTTTAAACTTAAATTGGTGAATGAGTAATATAGAAAAACCTCCATTTAATGAAGTCAGAAATCTAAAGAACAGAGAAATTCATTAAGACGGTAAAAAAGTATGGCACACTATTTGTTTATACTAATATGATAAAGAGTAAAAAAATAAATGCATAAGGAAAAATATTTAATATACTATATTTGCCTTAATTTATAAGGAGGAGAAATTATGAACAATCAATTTTCACAGAATGTTTCCGACATCATTGCCTATGGTAAAGAAGAGGCTAATCGCCTTAAAAATGAATTCATAGGTCCGGAACATCTATTGCTTGGGTTGATTCGATCCGGCCACGGAAAGGCCATAGACATATTATTACAACTAAATGTAGATTTAACTGAGGTGGAAAACAAAACCAAGGAACAACTAAAAGAATTAGCTAATGAAATGTTGTTGCCCGACGCCAACATTCCTATATCAGAGAGTTCTGCAAAAGTATTGAAGATATCCATATTAGAAGCCAGAAGGCTACAGAGCAAAGAGGTAGGCTCAGAACATCTATTACTTGCTTTGTTAAAAGATAATACAAATAAGGCCGCAAATGTATTGGAGGAAAATGAGGTAAATTATAAAAAAGTGTATGAATTACTATCATTAAAACAAGACATCAGCTCAAGTATGGGGTTTTTAGAAGATGACGACGATGACGACGACGAGGATGATGACGATTTGTCGTTCTTATCTGAGAGCTCAAAAGAAGGTAGAACAACGTCGAAAACAACGACACAAAAGCCAACCAACGACACTCCGGTTTTAGATAACTTTGGTTTAGATATGACTAAAGCCGCCGAAGAGGGTAAGTTAGATCCGGTTGTTGGCAGAGAAAAAGAGATAGAACGCATAGCTCAAATATTAAGTCGCCGAAAAAAGAACAATCCGGTTTTAATTGGTGAACCCGGCGTTGGAAAATCGGCCATTGTAGAGGGGCTTGCACTTCGCATTGTACAGAAAAAAGTGTCGCGTGTTTTATTCGATAAACGAGTAATAGCACTGGATATGGCCTCTGTTGTAGCAGGCACCAAATATAGAGGACAGTTTGAAGAACGTCTTCGCTCCATCTTAACGGAGCTGAGAGAGAATCCTCACGTTATTTTGTTCATTGATGAGTTGCACACTATTGTAGGTGCAGGATCGGCTACCGGTTCAATGGATGCTGCCAATATGCTTAAACCGGCTTTGGCCAGAGGCGAAATTCAATGTATTGGTGCTACTACGCTGGATGAATATAGAAATCATATTGAAAAAGATGGTGCTTTAGAACGGCGTTTCCAAAAAGTGGTAGTAGAAGAAACTTCCGTTGAGGAAACATTAGAAATTCTGAAAAACATTAAAGAGAAATATGAGGATCATCATAATGTTAGCTATACAGATGAAGCCATTGAGGCTTGTGTTAAGTTAACTGATCGCTACATAACAGACAGAAACTTTCCGGATAAGGCAATTGATGCGTTGGATGAGGTGGGTGCAAGAGTTCATTTAACAAATGTAACGGTACCTAAGGAGATTGAAAACAAAGAGAAAGAGATTGAGGAAGCCAAAGAGAAAAAAATTGAAGCGGTAAAACGTCAAAATTTTGAATTGGCGGCTAATTTTCGCGATGTAGAAAAGAAATTAACAGATCAGCTTGAGGAGATGAAAGCGAAATGGGAAGCCGAGCTGAAGAAAAATCGTGAAACGGTAGATGAAGAAGATGTTGCTAATGTAGTTTCCATGATGTCCGGTGTTCCGGTACAACGTATTGCACAAGCAGAAGGCTCACGATTGGCTAAGATGAAAGAAAAGCTGAAATCAAGAGTAATTGCTCAAGATGAAGCAGTGAATAAGGTATCTCAAGCCATTCTTAGAAGTCGTGTAGGACTTAAAGATCCGAATCGTCCGATAGGTACATTCATGCTACTTGGTCCAACCGGAGTTGGTAAGACTTATCTTGCCAAGGAACTGGCTAAATATATGTTTGGCTCTTCAGATGCACTTATACGAATTGATATGAGTGAATATATGGAGAAATTCACGGTATCTCGCTTGGTTGGAGCTCCTCCCGGATATGTTGGATACGAAGAAGGGGGTCAGTTGACTGAGCAAGTACGAAGAAAACCTTACTCCATCATCTTGTTGGATGAAATAGAGAAGGCACATCAGGACGTATTCAACCTTTTACTCCAAGTAATGGACGATGGTAGATTAACCGACAGTAATGGTCGCATTGTTGATTTCAAAAACACCATCATCATTATGACTTCTAATGTGGGAAGCCGTAAACTAAAGGATTTTGGTACCGGAGTGGGTTTTACAAGTCAATCTCGTATGGACGACAGAACCTACGCCAGAAGTATTATTAAAAAAGCGTTGAATCGTTCTTTCTCTCCGGAGTTCATTAACCGCTTAGATGAAATCATCATCTTTGATCCACTGTCGTTAGATGCCATCAAGCAAATCATCGACTTAGAGTTAGAGAGACTTTACAAGCGAATCAATACGCTTGGCTTTGTGGTTCAATTGGATGAAAAGGCAAAAGAATTTATTGCCACTAAGGGTTATGATGCTCAGTATGGAGCCCGTCCATTGAAGAGAGCCATCCAAACTTATGTAGAAGATCCATTGGCAGAAATGCTTATTGCTTCTAACATTAAGGAAGGAACAGAAATAGAGGCTACTCTTAATGATAAAGAGGACAAATTGGTTTTCAGCCCTAAGCAAGCTGTTTCAATAGAGTAACAGATTCATATATCTGCAATAAAAAGACAAAATGTCAGTTCTTACGAACTGGCATTTTATTTGCAACAAACTTAAATGAAAACATTAAATAAATAACTTAATAAAAAAGATATAATTATGCGGAAAGGAAGCATAGGGGTAACTACGGAAAACATATTCCCTATAATAAAAAAGTTCTTGTATAGTGATCATGAGATTTTTTTAAGAGAATTGGTATCTAATGCGGTAGATGCAACTCAAAAATTAAAAACACTCTCTTCCATTGGTGAGTTCAAAGGAGAGTTGGGTGATTTAACCATTCACATCTCTTTAGATAAAGAAAAGGGAACATTAACTATTACTGACCGTGGAATCGGCTTAACAGAAGATGAAATAGATAAATACATCAATCAAATTGCTTTCTCAGGAGCAAATGATTTTCTGGAAAAATATAAAAAAGACGCTAATGCCATCATTGGTCATTTTGGGTTGGGATTCTATTCTGCTTTTATGGTTTCTAAAAAAGTAGAAGTAATTTCAAGATCATACAGAGAAGATGCTGAAGCAGTGAAATGGAGCTGTGATGGCAGTCCAGAATTCTCAATAGAAACGGCAGAAAAAGAAGATCGCGGAACAAATATCATTCTTTATCTTGATGAAGAATCGAAAGAGTTTTTAGAGGAAACCCGCATACAAACCTTACTCAACAAGTATTGTAAATTCTTACCTATTCCCATTGCTTTTGGTAAAAAGAAAGAGTGGAAAGAGGGAAAAGAAGTTGAAACGAATGAGGATTTAATCATAAATGATACAACTCCTTTATGGACACAACAGCCCAATGAACTAAAGGATGAAGATTACATCAAATTCTACAATACGCTTTACCCAATGTCAGATGAACCTCTTTTTTGGATTCATCTGAATGTTGACTTTCCTTTCAACCTTACCGGAGTTCTTTACTTTCCCAAGATAAAAAGCAATATCGAGTTAAATAGAAATAGAATACAGCTATACAGTAATCAAGTCTATGTTACTGATTCAGTAGAGGGCATAGTACCCGATTTCTTAACTCTCCTACACGGTGTCATTGATTCACCTGATATTCCATTGAATGTTTCTCGTTCCTATTTACAAAGCGATTCAAATGTCAAAAAAATATCTACCTATATTTCAAAAAAGGTAGCAGATCGTTTATTTTCCATATTCAAAGAGGATAGGGTTGATTTTGAAAATAAATGGAGAGATGTTAAGCTCTTTATTCATTACGGAATGCTTACCGAAGAAGACTTCTATGACAGAGCACAGAAATTTGCATTGTTATCAGATACAGATGGAAAACATTATACTTTTGAAGAGTATAAGGAATTGATAAAAGGAGACCAAACAGATAAGGATGATAACCTGATTTATCTATACAGCACAAATAAAGAAGATCAATTCAGCTATATTCATTCTGCCAAAAATAAAGGGTATAATGTCCTCTTAATGGATGGACAACTTGAGATTGCCATAGTAGGATTATTAGAGCAGAAATTTGAAAAATCCCGTTTCACTCGTGTCGATAGCGATGTAATTGATAACCTGATTGTAAAAGAGGACATCAACAAAGAATCTCTACCGACAGAACAACAAGATTTGCTTTCCCATACATTCAAAAGCCAACTTCCAAAGATGGATAAAAAAGAATTCCATATCCAAATTCAAGCTTTAGGGGAAAGTGAAAATCCGGTGGTGATTACTCAAAGTGAATATATGCGACGTATGAAAGATATGGCAGACATTCAAGCGGGAATGAGTTTTTATGGTGAAATGCCCGATATGTTCAATATGGTATTGAATAGTGATCATAAACTGATTCAGTCAATTTTAGCAGATGGAGAAGAAACGTGTAAAGAGGAAATAGCTCCAATACAAAATGAAATCAACACGATAAAAAAAGAACAAGAAGACATCAATACCAAAAATAAGGACTTGAAACAAGATGAGGTTCCTACTGAAGATAAGGATCGTCTAGAGGAACTAGACAAACAATGGGATGAAGTACAAAAGAAAAAAGAGGCTATATTTGCCGATTTTGCTAAGGATAACAAAACAATTCATCAACTTATTGACCTTGCGTTACTTCAAAACAATATGTTAAATGGCGAAAACCTAACCAATTTTGTAAAACGAAGCATTGATTTAATGTAAGAAATGTGTGACTAGATTAAAAGAGGAGCCGGCTAAGCCGGCTCCTCTTTTTTAATCCCACTTTTATTCATCATAAAAATCAACATAATCTTTTTCAAAGTCATTCTCCCAGTAATCACTCGAAAAATCCTCCTGATTTTTATCATCAAAATCCACTAAATCATCATCAAATTCACATCCACATTCTGTACATTTATACGTAGAAAAACGAGAATTAAAGCGACAATCATCATTCCCGCAATTTGGACAATAAGTTTCCATAATTAATTTGCCTTAAACATT
>CAZFXK010000004.1:6257-57338 GCA_964522975.1 uncultured Bacteroides sp.
CCTAAAATACAATTATTAAAAATAAGAGAAATAAATTTCACCAAAAACATCACCACATATAACATTTTTTATAAAAGAATTTTGCCCCATTCAATCTTGCATTTTTTGTATAGAATCTCTTTTTTTACAATTTATTAATATTACATTTGAGTATATGCAAAATCATTAAATAAAAGTCATGAAAAAAATCATCTTATTAATCATAGGTATTACTTGTTCTCTACTGCTGTTTGCACAGCAATATACCATTCAAGGAAAAGTTGAGGATAAGAAATTAAACAAGACAACTGTTTATCTTTATAAGTATAGCGACTTACTCTCTTCGGTTGAAGATTTCAAAAAGGAGAATTTCTCGGTTATAGATAGTACTACCATACAAAACAATCAATTCCGTTTTCAGAATAAACTACCTGAAGAACATCCGGTACTTTGTTTGCTTTATGTACCTGCCATGCAATTCCCTTTTCAGGTTGCACTTGAAACAGGAACCATTGAGGTGGAAATTTCAAAAGGAGGATCTAATGTTCCTTATTATAGCACACTCAAGGGAACGTCTATAAATAACGACTTAGACATATACCTATTAAAAACCATACGAGAAATAACTAAATTGACCAATGAGATAGAAGGGAATTCTGATGCTCAAAAATTTCAAGAGATCCTCGAAATCTTAACGAAGATATCTAACGAATTAAAGACTAATGCTTCGACATTAGTGAACAAATACATCGAATTCAACCCTCTGGGAGAGCAACTTCTTTTAACTTTCTTCCCTTTATTAGACAAAGAAGATATAGACTTATTGAAGCCTAAGCTCTCTAAAGAAACTCTTAAAAAGTTAGATAAAAAAGAGAAAGATATGAAGGACCAGTTGCAAAACTTTCCTTCCCCTTTCTAAAATAAAACTCATACATAAAAAGAGCCTAATGAAACCTCGAAACACAGTATTCATTAGGCTTTTTTCATCTTAGCATAAAAACTACTTCACTTTTCTAACAAACACGAAACTACGGTTTATATAAATCACCTACCAACAACTTATTTCCAGACAAATCAATTTTAAAAAGATGAGGTATCCTCAAATAATATCCATCTATGTTTTTATGACTATGTGCTGACATTAACCATTGTCCGCCAAAAGTTTGGAAAATCATACCATGGCCAAAATCAGGAGGAGTAATCGGCTCTTTTTCTTGCACCCAAGGACCCTCTAATGTGCCACTTTTTGAATAGGCTACACCTTGTGTGTAAACATCATAAATCCAACTAGTCCAAATCATGCCTAATCTTCCGGTTTCTGTCCTAAATAAATAGGGACCATCGGTAACTCTGTTTGGTACAATTTTCCCCTTCAGCTTTTCACGACTCCAAGGCGAATCACTGGCACGGAACAATAGTCTCCCCTCCCCTACAGACCCACTCAAATCGGGTTTTAGCTCTATCATTTCCATAGTACCATCTCCATTTTGAATCCATTCATGACAATATATCATATAGGGTTTTCCATTATTATCTACCCAAAATGTACCATCTAAAGTTGCTTTATCAGCTGGAAGATAGATTTCATCTTGCATGGGAACATAAGGCCCTTCAGCGTAATCACTCACTAAGATATGACTAGCCCGACGTTCTACCTTCATTCCTTCAAATTCATCTATTATTATATTTCGATTGGTAAAGGTTGCAAAATTATAATATTTGCCCTCGTAAGCGTGAAGTTCAGCTGCCCAAACCATTGGATCGGGACCCATCCACGAAGTTGAATCGGTTTCTATAACCTCATAAGGGCCATTCCAGTATTTCAGGTCTTTGCTTTTCCAAAGAAGTCCACCGGTACCCGTCATATAATAATACTTTGTCTTTTCATCAGCCAAGATACAAGGATCACTAAGACGAATAGAGTCTAAAGGAATTTGAGAATGGTAGTTAGCTGCTTTTTTTTGAGAAAAAAGAGGTTGAATACTAAAAATAAACAACAATAACAGACTTATACTCTTTTGTTTCATTAGTTCTGATTTTAAATTTCTAGATAGTTAATAGATATACTCTTTTGGATTATCTTTCCAATATTGCTCTAAACGATCTACTTCTGCAGAAGTAATTTGTATAATTGAACCATGTTTTGGTGAAATAAAATTTGTTATTTCCATCTTACCTTCATTGAAGCGCCCTAAGTTTTCAAAATTTTCAAAATCAACAGTTTCACAGAACCCAAAGTTATGAGGTTGCACGCTAAACACATCGTACATCAAGACCCATTTATCCTCTCCAATACGTTTCCAAACATTGGGTGCTTCACACGCTCCTTGCTCAAAATCAATCCATTCAGGTCTATACTCATACCCTGTATGAATACTGTCAGAAAACGCCATTTTTATACCACTTTTACCCTCTTGAGCAACATACATCATACAATATCTGCCATCTGGAAGAGGAGATATATCAGCATCAAGTGTTTGCACTTCCGGATTAGGATAATCAAATAATATCGCCGGCTTTGAAACTAATTTTGTAAAATCATCGTCTGTATAGGCATAATAAAGTTGAGTTTTCCCTTTACCTTCCTTACGCAGGGTAAAATATAACATCATTTTATCCTCTACAGGATCGTACGTCGTTTGTGGAGCCCAAGCACATCCTAAATTAGCAAACTCAGGAAAAGCCTCATCAATACGAACATTGCTCCGTGTCCAATGAATCAAATCGGATGATTTCATTAAAACAAAACCATGATTATTGCCCCATCCAAATTCATCTCCATCGCGATCCCATTGTGTATCACGATATCCTTTTTCTTTAGCAAACAGATGTAAATCGGTCATTGCCAGATAAAAATCGCCATCCGGCCCTCTATAGATATGTGGATCTCTAATACCTTTTTGATCAGCAATGCTATCTCCAGCAAGAATTGGTTGTCCTTCATTTACAGCAGTAAAACTGTAACCATCACGACTAATTGCCATAAAAAGGCTATGGGTAGGATCATCAAAGAAGGTAAATAGATAGGCTTCCATCTCTTTTTCTGTAGGGCTAAATTTAGCTTCTTCTACATTTGCTTTTTTACGCTGTCCACATCCCATAAATAAGATAAAAGAAAAAAGAAAAAAAGTAATTTTGTGATTTTTCATAACTCTTAAATTTGTTCAAATATTTACTTTTTATTGTCAGACTGAACTAAATTTAAGTCTAAAAGAGGAGAACTTCAATTTTAAAATCTTCTAAAAAATAGATTAATGAATTAAAGGCCCTTTTTGATTGAATAGTACTCCTTTATCATTAATAACTAAAGTTTATTCTTCATCAAAGACCTCCTTAAGTGCTTCCGGCATCAGGTGGCATATAGTTACTAACTGGAAAAAGACACCTATTGGAATTATCAATGTACCCCCCACACTAAATTCACTGTTAAGTATTTCTTAATCATTTTACTAGAGCGATTGTCTTTTTAATTTAGTTTTTCTCTATCCTAGCACACAGATTTGAATTTATGTTATGACTTTCCCTTTTCAACTTTTAGAAAAAGGTGGCCTCAATAAATGGAGGTACTAAAGAATCTAAAAAGAGCCGGATTTTCAATTAAAAATCCGGCTCTTTTTAGAATTGCATTATATTTTAATTGGGAATAATTTCGAATATATCTACTTTGCCTTCAACTTCAATCTTTGTAACACCTTCTACTAAATTGACATTAAAGAATGGCGTATTAATTACTGTTTCAGTAAGTAGAGTACCATTTGCCTCAAATTGCCTCAATTTTACAGGAGTTGAATTATTATTATCCAAACCTAGTCGTAAAAGCATGGTATATCCTTTTGTGTTTTTAGGCACCTCAAATGAAAAAATTCCTTCGTTTAAATATGACGTTCCCGGATGACGATCGAATGCATAGAGTGCACTATTGATATCTTTTGCGTGAATCTTAAAGCCTAGATTCTCAACTCTTACCGGATTAATTTCAAAAGAGCGAACTGCAGCCCAATTGGTTTTAGAAGATTCTAGTTTTCTAAGTCTTATATACCTTGCTTTGACAGATGCTCCAGACCAATTAATAATATATTGTTTTTCCAGCTTATCAGTCAGAGGTTTCCAGTCTTTTCCATTTTCAGAATATTCAAGTATTGCATGGTCAAAGTAATCCACATCATCAACAGAATTTCTTCCTTGAAGAATAGAAACTTCATTAACCTCTGTTAAGCAGCCCAAATCTGCACCAATCCAATCTCCGTTTTCTTGAGGTCTTCCAGATGTATAATAAGTTGTTGAGTCATTGTCAAACATTAGTTTGTTGAGGATTGTCTTCAAATTATTGAATGAACCTATACCTTTGTATGATGCTGGTACATTACCGGTTAACTTTGTATACAAACCATATAG
The DNA here is from genome assembly GCA_964522975.1 of uncultured Bacteroides sp. Taxonomy (GTDB): domain Bacteria; phylum Bacteroidota; class Bacteroidia; order Bacteroidales; family Bacteroidaceae; genus Bacteroides_E. The sequence goes on from CAZFXK010000004.1 coordinate 10,632, forward strand.
CATATCATCCATCGCATTTTCATAGAATGGTTGAAGTTTCAAAGTTCCCGATTTATGAGTTTCGTATGCTTTTCTATCTTCAATACTCATTAGATTCTTTACATATGCTGCCCAAAAGTCATTATTATTTGCAGATTCGTAAAGCTTGATAAGCTCAAGCGCTTTCTTTCCTCTCGTTCCAAGTTTTTTGAATTCTCTAAGCCATGGGCTAAGTTCTTTTACCAAAGCTTCGTTTTTACAGTTTTCTTCCAATTCAGAAGGAACTTTTTCTATTTTCTCAAACTCTTTCAATAAAGCATTGAACTGCATATCGGTATAGTTATCAATTCTGAATGTTTCGGTTTCCCATGATTCATCTCTTCTGTAACCCGTTTCAGTATCACTAGAGTGTATAGCAAAGGTTCTGTAAGCATCTTTAGCTTCAGGAGTAAGTTCTTCAAGACCTCTTTCCCAGTTGTCGATAGGGTTATAATTGGATATATTCCAAGTATAATCTGCAACTCCGTAAAGAGCCAGTTTTGATGCTTCACCATGCTCCATTGGATTACTGACAAATCCGCTAAGATCATTTTGTGTCAAAGAGGTTTCTAATCCATATACAGGACCTTGAATGATAATATGACGAATATAATCGGTTACAGGATAGTTCCACCAATAAAATGCCGGCCTCTTGATTCTGGTGTTAACCCAGTTTAATGTCTCTTTTGTCAAGTCACTACAGACTACATCTCCGGTCCAAAACACTTTAACTGAAGGATCAAGGGTATTTCCATAAATGGCAAGACTGCCTTGTGGTGTAGGGTCTGCCCATAACTTAGAATAATCTGTGGGACAAACAATTAAAGAGGAGACATCCCCCTTCATCTTTACAAAATCCGCATTCAATCGGTTCAATAATTCAGTTTGGCGTACAGGATTTGTACCTTCTCCTGAAATATCATCGAAGAAAATAGCAAATGAACGTACTCCAAGTTTATACATCATATCGAATTTATTTACCAGATTTGCATAATCTTCTTCATTCCATTTGATATCTGCTCCCGGATGAATTGCCCAAACAAAATTTACTCTATTCCGATTACATGCTTCTATTAATTCTTTTATGTTTTCTGCTTCTTTCTCAGGATAGGGTAACCGCCAGTTTGGAGAACTATGATAAGGATCATCTTTAGGCCCGTATAAATAGCTATTCATTTTAAACTTACCATAGAAATCAATTAAAGACATACGTACTTCATGCGACCATGGCGTACCATAAAACCCTTCTACTACACCTCTGTATTTTAAATCCGGATAATCATTTATTTCTAGGTATGGAAGCTTACCCTTTTTGGCTATGGGACTATTTATAATCTGTTTTAGAGTTTGTATTCCGTAAAAAGCACCTTGTTCGTCATATCCTGTTATAGATATACCCTCTTTATTGATAATTAAAACATAAGATCCGGATACTTTTTTTACATTTAGCTTAGTTGCTGGTTTTATGCCATAGTCCACAATGAGTTTCACTCCTTTTTTATTCGTTGAAATAAAACTTAAATCATTAGAAAACTTAGTTTGTTTATCGTTTAAGTTTATCCCTCTAGCTATGTCAAGCGTGTTTTTATCATCTATTTTAATGTCTTGAGGAGTCGGATTGATTATTAACCCTTTATGATCTAATTTTTTGCCGGGAACTTTTAAGACATCTTGTGTCTCTGACCTCTGCGTTGTTAAATCGAAATCACTCTCTTGAGCAAAGAGCATAGTGCAAGTAAAGATACTAGCAGTTAATACAGCTAGTAGTTTGTTTTTGTACGTCATGATTATAAGTGTTATCTAAAATGTATTATTACCTATTTTTCATATGCAAACTGTATTGCTTGTACTAATATAACAATTTAAGTGATTGCAGTACTAAAGACAAGACTGACATTTAATGGTTTGTACGATTTCGCACTTATAACTTTCTTGTTTATTAGATCCCAGACCGAACACAAGTTTAACCCAGACCGACAAGGCATAGATCCCAGACCGACCAACCTTCTCTCCCAGACCTTTATTTTTTCAATTTAAGGCAGTAGTTTCTTGTCTTGAAAAAAAGAAAAACAAATAAGCAATAAATAAAAAATAATTAGACCAAATTCACTCAAAAAGTAGAAGGTCTGTTTATTCTACGACGAATATCATTCCAAATGGGTTTTCCGGCAATAATTAAAGACACAGCCATTAAAATAAGTATAACACCCAATATAATCCGGAGAGTTATTTGTTCATGAAAAACTAAAACTCCAATCATTAATGCAGTTACCGGTTCTAATGCTCCAATAATGGCCGTTGAGGTTGAACCGATTTGCTTTATTGCTATATTAATAAATAAGATTGACACTACTGTAGGAATTAAAACTAACCCCAGTATGTTAAGCCACCCACTAAATGAAGGAATAGCTTGTAAATTAACTAAAAACTGAGTTCTAACTATATAAATTGAAGAACCAAACAATAGGGTCCAAAAAGTCATTTTTCCAACAGACATAGAACAAAGTGAAGAACGCCCCACCCCAACAATATAAAGAGAATATGCCAAAGCAGATAAAGCAACCAATAATAGGCCTTTTCCATTAAGTGCTGTCTGTCCATCTCCTTTATACAACAACACTATTCCTATCATAGATAATGCAATGCAACTAAAAGTCAATAAGGAGGCTTTTTCTTTATAGAACAAAACCATAATTACAGCTACTAATATAGGATAGACAAATAAAATAGTAGAGGCTATTCCTGCATCCAAAAATAAAAAACTTTGGAATAAAAATAAGGAAGAAAGAGAAAATAATATTCCATAGGTAAATAGCGGAAGTATCTCTCTCTTTTTTATCTGCAACGTTTCTCCTTTAAGAATAAGAATACCTCCTAATAACAAAGCAGCAAAAATAAAACGATAGAAAAGTACAGAATCAGGAGTCATACCTTCTGCATATAATGGAAGAGAAAACAAAGGATTCATTCCATACGATATGGAAGCTATAATACCAAACAGCACCCCTTTCATATTCTTACTCATACTCCAAGTTTATTATCATTAAAATTGGCGCAAAAGTAATCTAAAACTTAGATTTAAAAGCGTATTTGCTAAAAATAATTCACTGAAGTATTACACTTGTACAAAGAGCTTATTTATCCTCTTTGAATCGTATTCCAAAGTTTAACAAAAAGATTGTCATTTTATGACTAAAGGAATTAAGCCACAGGGTATTTCTTTGTTAAAGAAGCGGCAAAAACGGTAAAGAGAATCAGCCCTTTTCTTCTTGTTGTTTTTGTTGAACCAATGTATTACGTTCCCAAAAAACACCATTATATCCTTGAATGGAAGAATCTTCTTCTGCCATATCCAAACGCTTTTCGGCCCAGGCACAATATAAAGGGTTTTGCTCAATGCCAAGGTACTTGCGATTTAGTTTTTTAGCTACGACACAAGTAGTTCCCGACCCCATAAAAGGATCTAACACTAAATCACCCTCATTTGAGCTTGCTAAAATAAGTTTTGCAATTAATTTCTCCGGTTTTTGAGTAGGGTGTGCTGTGTTTTCCGCCATCGACCAAAAGGGAATAGTAATATCATTCCAGAAGTTTGAAGGGTGAGTGTCTCTAAATTTTCCTTGTTCTGTATCTTTCCAATCTTTAGGTTGACCATCTATTCGATAAGGGGCTATTACTCGTCGGCGTTCTTTTACTTCATCTAAGTTGAAGGTAAATTCCTCCGATTGTGTAGCATACCATATATCTTCCATCCCATTTTTCCAATTGTTCTTAGCTCCTCTTCCTTTTTCCCGCTGCCAGGTAATTCGATTTCTAACGATAAAAAGAGACATCAATTCCTGTCCGATAATCAGACTAGACTGCCAATCGCAGCACACATAAATTGATCCTGAAGGTTTTAGTTTATTTTTTAGTGCAGTCAACCAAGCCACCGTATATTCCCGGTATTTTTCTGAGGAAGTTTGAGCATAATGATTGCCGTGATACTCTTTTGTTAAATTATAGGGAGGATCAACCACTAATAAATCAATTGATTGATCGGGTATTTTTTTTATTGCTTCAAAAAAATCACCAATAATTACTTTATCTATATCCTTAAACACATCATCCATATCTTTCAACTGAACACAACGCTGTAAATAATATGCAGACTGTTCTAAAGTAAAATCAATGGTTTTATTTCTCGATGACTTTTTTTTACTCATTTCTTCTCTTATCGTATTTTTATTACCAGAAAACGAATTTTATTTTAAAAATAAAATTTTCATACAAATATAACAAACAAAATCAGTTTTTCCATTAAACTTCTAAAACAGTCGAATTCTAGTTACAAATAGCTCTCCTATACTTTTATTCCTTATTTTTTTAATCCCTTCTAAAACTATTTGACACTTAAAGTTGTTTTCATAACTTAATAAGAATACTAAAAAAATAAAATAGATGTCATTTACTTATGATAGCACACAGCTTTTATGGGCCTTTGGGCTTACTTTATTTGCTGGATTGTCTACAGGCATTGGCAGTTTAATTGCTTTTTTTGCTAAACGAACCAATACCGGTTTTTTGTCTTTTTCATTAGGATTATCTGCGGGAGTTATGATTTATGTCTCGTTTGTTGAGCTTTTCATGGAATCGCAGAATATGTTAACCCAGTTATATGGTGACCGGTTAGGCATTGCTTACGCTACCTTAGCCTTTTTTTTGGGGGTTCTATTCATCGCCATTATTGACCGTTTGATTCCGGAGGCTGAAAATCCTCACGAAATACGCCCAATAGAAGAGATGCCCGAAGGTGAGACCCTTGATTCGGAAGAGATGACTGAAGAAAAGGCACCGACTAAGAAGTTGGAGAATAAAAGACTTTTACGTGTGGGACTAGTAACTGCATTAGTCTTAGCCATCCATAATTTCCCGGAAGGTATGGTGACTTTTTTAGCCGGACTAAAGGACTTAAATGTGGCTATTCCAATTGCCATTGCAATAGCAATACATAATATTCCGGAAGGAGTATCGGTTTCCATTCCTATTTTTTATGCTACCGGCAATCGTAAAAAGGCATTTACATTATCGTTTCTATCCGGATTAGCAGAACCATTAGGAGCTGTAATAGGTTATTTACTTTTGGCTCCATACCTCAACGACCAAATTTTTGGTGTTTTATTTGGAGCTATTGCCGGCATTATGGTTTATATTTCATTAGACGAGTTGCTTCCTGCAGCAGAAGAATTTGGTCATCACCACACAGCAATTTATGGTTTAATCATAGGAATGGCTATTATGGCTGTTAGCTTACTTATGTTTATATAAAAAATAGAATAGTAAGCCGGTTTTATTCAGTATTTTAAAGTTATCATTTTGTTTTTCAGTGCATAACACTCAGAAACGACTGTTCTTTTAGGGTAAAAAGTGAATATAATCCGCCAACCATTTAATTTATAGATAAAACGCCTATTCCGATACCCCTGCTCTATTTTTGCCAGTTTGGCTTGTAAAAAAGGAATCACGTCCTCCGGAAAATCTTCTCCTATAACAGAACAATGGGTTAAAATAAAATACGAAGAGGATGAATTAAATTCACTTGTTCCATTTAAAAGTTTCTTAAATAGTGGACGACGACAAGTTTCCTCACTATTTAAATAGGTATTACGCATTAATGAAGGAGTTAACATAATCAATTTTTCTTATGAGAAACGAGGATTTATTCTTAAAATAAAAATTCTTTCCATCCTAAATAAAGCAACATTCTCTATTTTCAAAATATTTTCCCTATTTAATGGACAAAGATACCTAGGATTTTCTATTTTTAAGTTGCAATAAGAAAATCTCCTCGTGAAATGAAGTAAAAGACAGAAAGAGACCATTAACTTTATCAAGCAAATTTATTTAGTTCAATCGATTTTAAAACGTATAATTATGATCTTAAATGAAAGAGAAATCAGACACAAACAGGTAATATCCATTGCTAAACAGATGATGACAGCTGCCAGAACTGCACCTAAAGCTCGTGGCATAGATATTATTGAAGTGATGGCCATTACTGATGAACATATAAAACAGTTATCGGAAGCGATGCTCGAAATATTAACAGATAAAGGTGAACGTCGTTTTGAAAGAGATGGAAACAATATTTTGCAGGCAGAATGCATTATTCTTATTGGAACTAAACTTAAGAAAATGGCTTTAGACTGTGGGTATTGTGGATATGACACGTGTGCTGAAAAGAAGAAAGAGGTTCCTTGCACAATGAATAGCATTGATGTAGGAATTGCTGTTGGTTCAGCTTGTGCTACTGCAGCCGATTGTCGTGTAGATACACGCGTAATGTATTCGGCAGGTAAGATTGCACAAAAATTAGGTTGGTTAAAAGACTGCACCTCCGTAATTGCCATCCCCATAAGTGCCTCCAGTAAAAACCCCTTCTTTGATCGTCCCCAAAAATAATGAGTATGAAACAAGAACAACCTGTTCAAAAGGGTTCCAACCCTTTCTTTCCTGCAGAATGGCATCCCCAAAGTGGCATACTATTAACGTGGCCTCATAAAAACACATGTTGGAAGCCCATACTGAAAGAGGTAGAAGAGTGTTACGTTTCATTAGCAAAAGAAATAGCGAAAAGAGAACTTTTGCTGATAGTAACTCCTTATCCTGAAGAGGTGCAAGTAACGCTATCTAAAACAGAAATAAACATAGATAACATTCGTTTCTCTGAATGCAAAACAAATGATACTTGGGCTCGCGATCATGGCCCCATAACCATACTCAAAGGCGACAAACCTTGCCTTTTAGATTTTATGTTTAATGGATGGGGATTAAAGTTTGCAGCTAACTGGGATAACTTAATAACTGAATGTTTATTTGAACGACGAGTCATAAATGGAGACTACACCAATTGCAGAAACTTTGTACTGGAAGGTGGTGCCATTGAAAGCGATGGTGAGGGAACGCTTTTAACTACTTCACACTGTTTGCTGGCCCCCAATCGAAACGACACATTAGGAAGACAAGCCATTGAAGATTATCTGATGGATATATTCTATCTTAAACGAGTGCTTTGGTTGGATTATGGCCATTTGGAAGGGGATGATACCGATAACCATATTGACACCTTAGCCCGCTTTTGCAATCCCTCTACAATTGCTTATGTACAATGTACGGATAAAAATGACATCCATTATATGGTATTACAAAAGATGGAAGAACAATTAAAAACCTTCAAACAATTAAATGGTAAACCATACCATCTTGTTCCTCTTCCCTTACCGGATGCCATTTACCATGAGGGATATCGACTTCCTGCAACGTATGCCAACTTCCTGATTATGAATGAAGCGGTACTCTACCCTACATATAATCAGAAAGAAAACGACGCACAAGTAAAAAAGATTTTAGAGCAGATATTCCCTAATCATGATATCATAGGAATTAATTGTTTGCCATTAATCATGGAACATGGTTCACTTCATTGTGCCACCATGCAATTCCCTCTGGGAGTTTTAGTCTAAATAAATAACAAATAAAAAGAATGAAAACGTTACTTAATCATAAGCCAAAGAAAATAAAGGTAGGCATCGTTCAGCAAAGTAATACTGCTGATGTAGAAGAAAACCTTAAAAAAATAGCAAAAAACATCAAGGAATGTGCAGAAAATGGAGCCGAACTTGTAGTTCTGCAAGAGATTCACAATACGTTATATTTCTGTCAAGTAGAAGACACTGAAAACTTCAACTTTGCAGAACCTATTCCGGGTCCATCAACTCAATATTATTCTGAACTGGCTAAAGAACAAAAAATAGTACTAGTCACCTCACTTTTTGAGCGCAGAGCTCCAGGACTATATCATAATACTTCGGTCGTCTTTGAAAAGGATGGAACCATTGCAGGCACTTACCGAAAAATGCATATACCTGACGATCCGGCCTACTACGAAAAGTTTTATTTTACGCCCGGAGATTTAGGCTTTACTCCTATTGACACCTCATTAGGTAGATTAGGGGTATTGATTTGTTGGGATCAATGGTATCCTGAAGCAGCCAGATTAATGGCATTGAAAGGGGCTGACATATTAATTTATCCAACGGCAATTGGTTGGGAAAGCACAGATACACCGGAAGAAAAGCAACGTCAATTGGATGCTTGGGTCATAGCACAACGTGGACATGCTGTAGCAAACGGACTCCCTGTGATTTCAGTAAATCGTGTAGGACATGAACCGGATCCATCCGGACAAACCAATGGTATTCAGTTTTGGGGTAACTCTTTCATCGTAGGCCCTCAAGGCGAATTTATTACAAAAGCAAGTAATGAAAAAGAAGAGAACAAAGTAGTGGAAATCGATATGGAACGTACAGAAAACGTTCGGCGTTGGTGGCCCTTCTTCCGCGACCGCAGAATTGATGCTTATAATGAAATCACCAAACGATATATTGATTAAAATCAAAAAGGAAAATTAGAAGTCATCTTCTCCATAAGAAACAAAAAAGCCTTTATCCAAAGTTTATATTATTGGAATAAAGGCTTTTTCTGTTTTTACATCATTTCTTATGATGACTAATAATGAGCTATCATTTAAATGTAATATTTCGATTAATAAGAAAATTGACTATTCCATAAATAAATAGACCAAAGAATTGAGCAAGATATTCATTTACATGTAAGACTTCTACCAATAGGATTAAAAACACAAATTGTGCACTATAAGCCAAAGCTACAGCCATAGAGAAGAGAAATATGCGCTTCCCTAAGGAATGTTCCCTAAATTGAGCAGGAAAAATCCAAAAACTCGACCACAAGAAATTATGGATTTGAGCAATAAGATATCCCACCACATTGGATAGAAGATAATCACACTGAAAGAATTCCATCATCAAGAAAACAACTCCTGCTGTAATCAATGCATTAGCAGTTCCAATAACAGCAAAACGAAGAATTCTTGTAGATTCTTTCATTACTCAGATAATTCTTGGGTATCTATTACTTTAAGACGTAATTCATCCAACTGTTTCTGATCTATCGGCGCAGGTGCATCCATCATTGTATCCCTTCCGGATGTATTCTTAGGAAAGGCAATACAATCTCTAATGGAATCTAAACCTGCAAATAAAGATACCCAACGATCTAACCCGTAGGCTATTCCACCATGAGGGGGTGCTCCATAGGTAAAGGCTTTCATTAAAAAACCAAATTGCTCTTCTGCTTTCTCGGGTGTAAAACCTAACAACTTAAACATCTGTTGCTGTAGTTCATTATCATGAATACGGATAGATCCTCCACCCACTTCTACACCGTTGATAACCATATCATAAGCATTAGCCCGTACTTTACCCGGCTCTGTCTCTAATAAGGCAATATCTTCTTTTTTAGGAGAGGTAAAAGGATGATGAACAGCAACAAAGCGATTTTCCTCCTCGTCCCACTCAAATAGCGGGAAATCAACAACCCATAAACAAGAGAATTTGTTTTTATCGCGTAATCCTAATTGTCTGGCCACTTCCAATCGTAAAGCAGAAAGCTGTTTACGAGTTTTCATTATGTTATCTCCCGATAAAATTAAGATTAAATCACCGGGTTGAGCATTAAGAGCCTCCTTCATTACTTGGAGAGTCTCTTGTTCATAAAATTTATCTACACTTGATTTCACAGAACCATCGACTTGTACCCTGGCATAAACCATTCCTTTAGCTCCTATCTGTGGAGTACGAACGTAATCGGTTAAAGCATCCAACTGTTTCCGTGTATAAATAGCTGCACCTTTAACACAGATACCACCAACATAAGCAGCTTCATCAAAAACCTTAAATCCATGTCCTTGTAGAATATCCATTAATTCCACAAACTTCATATCAAAACGAGTATCAGGCTTATCGCTACCATAATATTTCATGGCATCAGCCCAAGTCATTCTAGGGAAATCCTCTAAATCAACAGCTAAGATTTTCTTAAATAAATGTTTTGTCATTCCTTCAAAAAGAGACAGTATATCTTCTTGAGTAACAAAACTCATCTCGCAATCTATTTGAGTAAATTCAGGCTGCCGATCAGCACGCAAATCCTCATCACGGAAACATTTAACAATTTGAAAGTATCGATCTATTCCGGAAACCATAAGTAACTGCTTCAAGGTTTGAGGAGACTGAGGCAAAGCATAGAATTCTCCGGGATTCATACGAGAAGGAACCACAAAATCTCGTGCACCTTCGGGTGTAGATCCAATTAGCATGGGAGTCTCGACTTCCATAAATCCTAAACCATCAAGATACTTGCGAACCTCCATGGTTACCTGATGACGAAGTTCTAAATTCTTACGTACTCCATTACGCCTTAAATCCAAATAACGGAATTTCATTCTCAAATCATCTCCTCCGTCGGTTTGATCCTCAATGGTGAAAGGAGGTGTTTCCGAACGATTCAACACAGTTAACTCTGTAACCGTAATTTCAATATCTCCGGTTGGTAAATCTTTATTTTTGCTGGAACGTTCATTCACCCTTCCTTTAACTTGTATAACAAACTCACGTCCCAGTTTATTGGCTTTATGAAAAAGATCTTCATCAACCTCCTCATTAAAAACAAGTTGAGTTATACCATAACGATCGCGTACATCTACAAAAGTCATTCCACCCAGCTTACGAACTCTCTGAATCCATCCTGCAAGGACAACATTTTCATCAATATGAGAACTTCTAAGCTCTCCACATGTATGTGTTCTATACATAATTTAGTTGTATATAATAATTTATGATTTTATCGTTTAAGTATTTTAGGAACCAATACTTTTAACCCTTTCTCTACAGCTTCTATTTTTAGTTCTTTTTCTTTCCCCATTGGATCACCATCGAAATGGGTATCTGTTTCTTCAAAACAACGAATGGTTAATTCCTTACATTTAAAAGATTTGACCTTACTGTGTTTGTTTATTGTGCCATTGAACAGATGGAATGCAACCTGAGGGATTTCAAATAAACTCATTTGCTTTAACACCGTAACATCAAGAACCCCATCTTTAACCGAAGCTAAAGGCGTGATGTAAGCATTATTTCCATATTGTGAAGCATTGCCACAGGTTATTAAATAGGCCTCAATCTCATCGCAATGTCCATCTACACAAATCTCATATAAACGGGGTTTATAACGTAATCCTTCTTGCAATGCTTTCTCAACATAAGTCAACATACCTCTTTTACTGGCCTCAGCAAATTTCAAGCTCACAAAAGCGTCAAATCCTATACCGCAAGTACAAAAAAACGGTTTTCCATTCACTTTACCATAATCTATCACATCAACGACTCCCTTCTCCAAGAGATTTAGAGCTTCTTTAGCATCTAAAGGAATTTCAAGATGACGCGCTAACCCGTTCCCCGATCCGGAAGGAATGATAGCCAAGGCTGTATCTGTATGTATAAGCGAACAAGCTACTTCATTTACTGTACCATCCCCACCTATTGCAACAACAACATCTACCCCTTCATTTGCTTTTTCTTTTGCCAGCTCAGAAGCGTGTCCCGGATGTTCCGTCTGAATAATCTCCCAATCAAACTTTGATGCTTTCTTCAATTGTTTTTTAACAAAACGATCTAAAGATGATTTGTTATTAGTACCTGAAATAGGGTTCAATATGAATGTAACTCTCTTTCTCATTCTATTTTGTGCATTTCTATGCTCAGTAATATCTTAATAAATAACAATTCAACTGATGATATTCGGCAAAAATAGTATAAATAAATGAATATGGAGTTATGTAAATTATTGCATTCTAAAGAATTCCTGTTTTTTACACTAAAAATCTGTTTAACATTACTTTATTTATTATCTTTGCAGCCTGTTTTAATCTGAACGCTATTATTTGCTTGATTAAAAGTGAGAATAACAGGGACTAATTCAGCATAATTTAGATAATAAATAATACCAATTCAGTAACATATTATTGATTTACTACCATGGGATTGTTACAACAAAAACTCGCAAAATATGACACGCCTCAACGCGTGAAAAAACTTGGCCTTTATCCTTACTTTAGATGTATTGAAAGCGAACAAGACACCGAAGTCTTAATTAATGGAAAAAAGGTGCTTATGTTCGGATCCAACTCTTATTTAGGACTAACAAATGACCCACGCGTCATTGAAGCAGCAGTAAATGCAACAAAAAAGTACGGAACAGGATGTGCCGGTTCCCGGTTCTTAAATGGTACTCTTGACCTACACGTTCAACTAGAAAAAGAATTAGCCGAATTTGTTGGTAAAGAAGATGCCATTGTTTATTCTACCGGTTTTCAAGTTAATTTAGGGGTTGTATCTTGCGTAACAGGAAGAGATGACCACATTATTTGTGATGAATTAGACCATGCCTCCATTGTGGAAGGACGCCGACTTTCTTTCTCCACTGCTTCCAAGTTTCGCCATAATGATATGGAAGACTTAGAAAAGGAATTAAAAAAATGTCGTCCGGATGCAATTAAGCTCATTATTGTAGATGGGGTATTTAGTATGGAGGGCGACATTGCCAACTTACCTGAAATTGTACGTTTATCTAAAAAGTACAATGCAAGTATTATGGTTGATGAAGCACATGGACTGGGTGTTCTAGGTAACCAAGGAAGAGGTACTTGTGATCATTTTGGAGTGTCAAAGGATATTGATCTTATTATGGGTACATTCAGTAAATCTCTTGCTTCCATTGGAGGGTTTATTGCAGCCAGTGAAGATATTATAAATTATTTACGACACAACTCACGTTCATATATCTTCAGTGCGAGCAACACGCCTGCAGCTACAGCAGCAGCCCGTGAAGCTTTACATATAATGAAGACCGAACCTGAACGCATTGCCCATTTATGGGATCTAACGAATTATTCTCTTAAATGCTTTAGAGAATTGGGCTTTGAAATAGGAAATACCTCTACTCCCATTATCCCTCTTTATGTGCGTGATATGGAAAAAACCTTTATGGTAACCAAGATGTTACATAATGAAGGAGTATTTGTTAATCCGGTGGTGCCTCCTGCATGCTCACCTAACGACACATTAATTCGCTTTTCATTAATGGCTACACACACCAAAGAACAAATTGATTTTGCAGTTGAAAAATTAACTAAATGCTTTAAAGCTTTAGATTTGCTATAATAAAGTAATACAAAAAGAATTAACAAGAAAGCCTAGGTGTGAGTTTTAAGTTACACTTAGGCTTTCTTCTTTTACACCACAAGGATACCCTTTTTATTGCTACATAAGTAAAAAATTTCTATTTTTGTAATTCATGCTTTTTCAGATAAGCATTTAAAAATTAAACTAATAATACAGATTATGATTATTGCAGTTCCTACAAGAGACGATCGGGTAGACGATCATTTTGGACATTGTGCGTATTACACTCTTTTTACCATTAAAGATAATAAAATTATAAAAACCTATCGCATGGACTCGCCTGAAGGCTGTGGTTGTAAATCCGGAATAGCCCCTATATTACAAGAAATGGGAGTAAACCTTATGTTGGCTGGTAATATGGGAGAAGGTGCAAAAAATGTCCTTGAAAAAAATAACATTGAAGTGATAAGAGGATGCTCCGGAGATGTTAATGAGTTAATCCAATCTTATTTAGATGGAAAAATATCAGACTCAGGAGAAGGTTGTACTTCACATTCTGAAGAGCATGTTTGCTCTCATAATCACTGATTGTAGACAGAAGTTCAATACAATAAAAAAGCCCATACTTGTAAATATCAAGTGTGGGCTTTTTATATTGTCAGGCATTAATCTCTATTTAAGCCATGTTTCAACCAATGAAAGCATTTCATTATGGTACAAAAAATCCTCCTTCATACCCCACGCATGTCCTCCTGTAGGGAAAATATACAAAGATGCAGAGACATTATGTTCCTTCAACTTGGTATAATAGGCAACCCCGTTGAGAGGTGAAACTATGGCATCATCGTTACATGCCATAATCATACATTTTGGAGTAGTGGAAGAGACGTGTTTTTCAGATGAATAATAATCAAGATCTTCTTGAGCAGGATTTTTTCCTAAAAGCTTTTCCCTACATGGCTTATGTGTCAAGGCTTCAGTCATGCTAACTACCGAATAGAAAAGCATGGTAAAATCTAATTTGGATTCTTTTTCCTCTCTTACAGCTAATAATGTAACGGCATGTCCTCCAATAGAAAAACCGGCTGCACCAATATTGCTACTATCTATATTCCATTCCGCAGCTTTTTCTCTTACTATTCTTACTGCCTGTCTCAAATCTTTTTCGGTAATAGATTTATCGCCATGAGGCAGACGATAGTTTAATACAATTCCTGCAACCCCGATTGAATTTAGCCATTGAGCAAACTGGTGTCCTTCGTGATCCAGATTGACCTGATTAAATCCTCCGCCACCACATATTACAATTGCTTTTGTTGGTTGTTCAACTCCTTTTGGCAAATGTACATATATTTCAGGTACAACTTCTGACTCTTTTTGTTTATCATATAGGGGCAATGTTATATATGTATACATATTCTATAGGTTAGTATTGATGGATTTCCATTGATCGATTGCCGGAATAACTCCTGCTTGAATAAGACTATCTCTCAAATCACAAAGATGTTTGTAACTTTGATAAAGCTCCTCTTCTTCTTTTTCTGTTCCTTTAATATCTTTATAATGTACTCCGGTAGCATCAAGTGTTGTATCCATAGCCATCATGATATGGTCGAATTTATCATTGGAAACATAACACCCTACCGGCCAATCGAATTCATCGCCACCCATAGCAGCACGAATCATCTCTAAAGACAAATACGAAGGACTTTGGAATGAAGAACGGCCTCTAAGTTCAATGATATTTTTACCTCCTTGAATTACGCGCACTTTTAATGCTTCCCATTGTTCATGACTAAGAGCTGATGTACCAATCAAGTCATTTAGGGGTTTACCATCTACTGTTGTTGTTGATGAAAAAACAGCCATCTGTTCGCCGTGACCACCATAAGTCCTGCATTTAATAATTTTATCCGGATGTATATTAAAATGCTTGGCCAATTCATTTCTTAATCTAGTACTGTCCAATGCAGCTAGTGTAGTTACCTGAGTTGGTTTAAGTCCGGAATACAGCAGAGTCAGTAATCCCGTAATATCGGCAGGATTAAATATGACCACTACATGTTTTACATCAGGGCAGTAATTTTGAATGTCTTTACCAAATTGAATGGCTATTTCTGCATTTCCTTTAAGCAAGTCTTCTCTCGTCATACCTTCTTTGCGAGGTGCACCTCCTGACGATAGAATGTATTTACTTCCTTTCAAAGCCTCCTTAATATCTGAGGTGTAAGTAATATTCATCCCTTTGAACCCACATTGAAGAAGTTCTTCGGCTACACCTTCCAAACCTTTGGCATAAGGGTCGTAAAGACAAATGTTATTGGATAATCCCATAAGGATTGCAGACTGTGCCATATTGGAGCCAATCATTCCTGCAGCACCAACGATTGTTAATTTTTCTGATGTGTAAGTTCGCATACTTTATAATTTTATTTGTTTTCTAAAATTACACAATATAGAAGACATATCAAGGTTAAATAAAGTTATATATACATACACAAAGTGCAACGATTAAACATGGCACGCAAGTTAATGGCGGTTTAATGTACCACAGGCCCTATTTATTTGTTTTTTCAGCGGTCTGGGTTCCAACAACCTTATAACCCAGACCGAAGGGGCTTCTCTCCCAGACCGATCACCCTTTGGTCTGGGACCTTTAGAATGCAACCGCTATTGGGAGTAATTTACCGTCAGCATTTACCCTAAATATTTTTCTAAGAATTTTATTTTATGAAATGTAATTTTTGAATCTGTTTTTTGTTTTAATTATGAAGTTTTTCTAAATTTAGATGAATTAGATTATAGATGAGAATGGAAAAGAGCAATTAAAGAATAGAGAAGAATGAAACACATATTCTACCCTGATAAATTAGTTATTATTATTACTCTATTATGTATAGTAGCTATAATTTCCATGGTACGCTACCTCTTTCTTTCTAAGAACATTTATTCTCAAAATCCAACTTTTTTAGTGGTTTGCCTTATTTTGTTTTTTATATTTAAATTGCCATTATGGGTAAGAGTTGAAAAAGACACCATACAAGTAAAGCAATTAATAGGTTCTATAAAAATTACAAACATCGAAACCATTAGTAAATTCAATAAAAAAGATTTGAATAAAACAATCCGGACTTTTGGAAATGGAGGGCTTGGAGGATATGTGGGTTATTTTAGGAATCCCGATATAGGCAAATTCTATATGGCAGCAATTAATAGGAATGAATTAGCTAAAATAACCACAAAAGAGGGAAAAACTTATGTAATTAATTATCCTAGCAGTTTATTGAAGGTAAATTAGTACTGTTTAGTTTTAATTTTTTTATTGCGACATTAATCCCATTAACCCTATTTTACTTCTTAAATCAAGTATATTTAGGATTTTCATATGCGGTTTTCCATATCCTTAAAAACTCGGCACAAAGTAAAAGCAGGACTAAGGTTGTTTTTACTGAATAACAGATCTTTTTAGACTCTCTATTTTTTATTTCATTCTCTCTTTAATCTCCATCATCTGCCTAATATTCATCTCAGTAAAATCCGGAAAGGTAGCCACTGCCAATCCTTCCATCATTCGTTCGGGTAACGTTGTCGTAATTCCAACAACCCAAGCTCCGGAAGCTGCTCCTGCCTTTAACCCCATTAAAGAATCCTCAAAAACAAAAGTATTTCTTGGTTTCGTATTGAAATGAGCCATACCTTTTAAATAGCAATCCGGATCGGGTTTAGACTTACTAAAATCTTCTGCCGTAAAAATAGCATCAAAAAAAGTAGGTAATTGTGGATGAGCTCTATAAACATGACTCATTTTCTGCTCATTCGAACTGGTCACTATTGCACTAGGAACATTATACTTTTTTAATTCAATAAGGAAATCCTCCACACCTTCAATAAAATCATAACTCATGGCTTCTTCAAAGTCATCTAAATCTTTTTCTATCTGAGGTAACATCTCCGGTATGGAATGAAAATATCTTTCGAATATCTGTTTCAATGTAGTTCCTTTAATCAAACGGCCAAACTCCTTTTTATTTAAGTACCGTTCTCCTGTTGCATCCCAAAATTGAGTATACTGCGATTCAGTATCTATAACAACACCATCTAAATCGAATAAAACCGTCAAATTCTTTAATTCACCCATCTTCTATTATTTATCTCTTATTAATCGTATTTTTCTTATACCTCAAAGATGTCGACAATCATTGAATGAAACAAATTATTATTACCTTTGCTTATCAAAATAAAAAAACGTTCTTTTTAAGCTATGCCAACAAATAATCCATCCATATTAGGGAGAGCTCCTTTAGGGAAATTACTGATCCAATATTCCATACCCGCCATTATCGGCATGACGCTAACTTCTCTATATAACATCATTGATAGTATTTTCATAGGACACGGGGTTGGAGCAATGGCCATCTCAGGACTAGCCATCACATTTCCTTTCATGAATTTAGTAACCGCTTTTGGCGTTTTGGTTTCAGCCGGAGGGTCAACCATATCATCCATTCGTTTGGGGCAACGAGACCCCGAATCGGCAACTAAAGTCCTGAACAACACATTAATGCTTTGCTTGATTAATGCCGTACTTTTTGGGGGTATATCACATCTATTCATGGATTATATTCTGGTATTCTTTGGTGCAAGTGAACACACACTACCCTATGCTAGAGATTTCATGAATGTTATTCTTTTAGGAACCCCCATCTCATATACCATGATTGCATTAAATAATGTAATGCGAGCAACCGGATACCCCAAAAAAGCAATGCTCACCTCAATGGTAACCATAGTTTGTAATGTAATTCTAGCTCCCATTTTCATTTTCAAGTTACATTGGGGCATTGAAGGAGCAGCTCTTGCCACTGTTATTTCGCAATTCATCGGAATGTGCTGGGTGGTTAACCATTTCAGGAATCCCAAAAGTTATATCCACTTCAAAGCTCCTGTTTGGAAAATGGAAATACCCATCATTAAAAACATTTTTTCCATTGGAATGGCCCCCTTTTTAATGAATGTGTGCTCCTGTATAATTGTTATATTCATAAATAACAGCTTACAACGTCATGGAGGAGATTTAGCCATAGGAGCTTACGGCATTATAAACCGTTTAAGCACCCTCTATGTAATGATTGTAATAGGATTAACCATGGGTATGCAACCCATAATTGGATATAATTTTGGAGCAATGAGATACGACAGAGTGAAAAAGACATTGAGACTGGGACTTATAACAGCAACGGCAATTACAACCAGTGGGTTTATCATCTCTGAGGTTTTTCCACAAGCTATAGCCTCTTTATTTACAAGTGAAACAGTTCTTATTGACATGGCTGTAGCCGGATTACGCATATCCATCGCCATGTTCCCAGTCATTGGAATACAAATTGTAATTACCAATTTTTTTCAAAGTATTGGTAAAGCCAAAATCAGTGTTTTCTTGTCTCTTTCCCGACAGCTCTTATTTTTATTACCCGGCTTAATTATTTTTCCACGCTATTGGGGCATTACAGGAGTGTGGCTCAGCATGTCGGTTTCCGATTTCTTTGCATCGGCTACTGCAATAGCTATGCTACTATACTTAATACATAAAATAGAAAAGAAGAAAACGCTACAAATATAAGATGAAAAGAAAGTGAAAAATGAAGATGCATTTTTACAAAAATTAAAACAGAATACTTAATTTTATAGCGTAAAACAGTTTTAATCTTAAAATAAATTCAAGTTAATGATATTTTCTTCAGAAAACATACTACTCATAGGATCCATATTGCTCTTTGTAAGCATAGTCGTTAGCAAAACAGGCTCTCGTTTTGGCATACCCACCCTTCTTCTTTTTCTCTTTGTGGGTATGTTGTTTGGTTCGGATGGTTTAGGTATTCAGTTTCACGATATGGCCGATGCTCAATTCATTGGAATGACGGCATTAATTGTTATACTTTTCTCCGGCGGAATGGATACTAAAATAGAAGAAATCAGACCAGTATGGAAACAAGGAGTCATACTCTCAACTTTAGGCGTCCTCTTAACGGCTTTACTCACCGGACTTTTTATTTGGTTCTTATTCGGTATGAGCTGGAGCAACATAGCCCTACCTTTAACCACCTCCTTACTGTTAGCTTCTACCATGTCATCTACAGACTCAGCTTCTGTGTTTGCCATCCTGCGCTCGCAAAAAATGAATCTAAAATACAACCTCCGTCCCATGCTGGAACTGGAAAGTGGTAGTAATGACCCCATGGCATATATGTTAACCATTGCTTTAATACAGTTTATTCAAAATACAGGTGATGGGGGTATCTGGGGAGTAATCCTTGCTTTATGCATTCAATTCATTGTAGGTCTCCTTATTGGTTTTTTAATGGGTCAAGGCATCGTTCTTCTTGTCAATAAATTAAACATTGGGAATCAGTCTTTGTACCCTATTCTGGTACTTTCATTAGCTTTCTTCACTTTCTCAATAACCGATGTACTCCATGGAAACGGCTACCTCGCCGTTTACATAACAGGTATCATTGTAGGAAACAAGAAAATTATGTATCGCCGTGAGATAGCCCGCTTTGTAGATGGCTTTAACTGGTTATTTCAAATCATACTCTTCTTAACGTTAGGACTGCTAATCAATCCCGGTGAGTTAATAGACATAGCTGTTGTAGGCTTATTGATTTCTTTATTCATGCTTTTCTTAGGGCGCCCCATAAGTGTAATGATTTGCTTATTACCCTTCAGAAAGATTCCAATCAATGCCAAGCATTTTGTATCGTGGGTGGGATTAAGAGGTGCAGTACCCATAATCTTTGCCACTTACCCTGTAATAGCAGGCATAGAAGGGTCGAATGTTATTTTCAACATTGTATTCTTTATTACCCTAGTATCATTAATCGTACAAGGTAGTAGCATACCCTTCATAGCCCGTTTCTTAAAGCTTTCAACTCCTTTGGAAGAAACCGGGAACACTTTTGGAGTAGAACTACCCGATGAATTGGAAACGGATTTATCTGATTTGGTGATTACTGAAACTATTTTATCAGAAAAAGGAAACACATTAAAAGATATGAACCTTCCCAAAGGCACCCTAGTAATGATGGTTAAACGTGGCGATCAATTTTTGATTCCTGATGGAAAGCTGGAACTTCAAGTAGATGATAAACTTCTATTAATTTCAGAAAAAAGAGAAGTACCCCCTTCTTCTATTCAAATAGAAACAAATTCTTAAAACAAAGCAATAAAGAGTTTTTATAAGTTAATATGAAAATAAATTAGCTATCTAAATCTTAAATCATGTTATTAAACATACGTTTTTAAGCCGATTATTTGGATAAAAAAGAGTAATCGCTTACATTTGCAATGTGTTTTTCATAGTATTAGATTTAAGGTTAACAAAAGATTGGAACAAAGCGTTGTTCCAATTTTTATTTTAAACCGATTTCTCCATCCATTAAAGCCCACTAATCCATATTCCTCCTATAAGGTATACTTCTAGATTTAGTACTTGCCAACGTATTAATATCAATACGAAACAGCCTTTGGGACGGAGCAGAGATTATCCCTCCCGGCAACTCTATCGGCCCTACTACATTAACTTCAGAGTTGGATCCAAACACTTTTCCTCCAATAATATATAAATAGTTTCCTTTACAAACCATTTCACTATATATTAAACCTAAATCTAATCTATAACTATGCATCTCTTTAGACTCAAGATTATAGGCAAGTAGTGTAAATCCTTCAAAGATGTAGATCGTTTTATTTTCCACACTATATGCTAAAGCAGGTCTTTCCAGTCCAAAAGGTAATACCGCCTCCGTACGGTGGGCTCTTGTTAAAGGATGATACACATTGATATAAGGTACAGCCACATTATTATTAAATCCACCTATTTGATACAAAAGACTATCTACAACTATAGCTGTAGTTTCATAAGCATAAGGAATACTCTCCATTTCATACCAGTATCCGGTTTTCAAATCAAATAAATGCACCTGATTAGTATGTATACTTTTCTTCTGGTATTTCTTGGTTGAACCATTCATTACAATGATAGCATCATTATATAGCCCGGAAGCAAAATTCACGGCTTGATGAGGATTGCTCTTACTTGAAATAAGAAGCTCTTGTTTAATATCATAAATCTCAACAATATCATTTAAATATTCTTTCATTGGATTTTTCCCAAGCCGTTTTCCCCCTAAGACATAAATCTTCCCATTGGCATAATGTACGTTATGATAAGCTCTACTTGAAAACTTGGTGTCAGCTATGCTCCATCGATCATTCTTTATATCGTAAATTTGAAGCTTACTACTGTTATGTTCATACAGATATTTTGAATACCTTTCATCTTTTATGGTAGCATCACCACCTATAACATAAATACTATCACCCACTAATGTAGCTCCAAAAGCAAAAACCCCATACATTAAAGGAGCCATTTCGTCAAAATCCACACTTTCATATTTTACCCTCTCCTTTGACACCCGAAGCTCTTCTATAGGATAACTTTTTGGAATCAGATAAATTGTATCCTCTTTCCCTATCTTCTTTCCCAATAACTGCTTAGTTTCATACCCGATATGGCTTAGGACTATCGTATCAGAGTCCAACAACACCCCCAGATTATCAAGATAAAATAATCCCTCCTCATCGGTTATTGTTGATTTGGATGCTACAATATTGACCCCTACAAGCGGACTATTATTCTTCTTGTCGACAACACGTATTTTAGTTTGAGCTTGAAGTAATCCCCAAATAGACCCTAACACGCATAAACAAAGGAATCTTTTAAAGAACATAAACAGAACTGTTTTAATAAGTTAGACAAAGAAAAGTGTAATAACTAAATTTATAAAATAATATACAATTAAACACAGAAAACAGATTAGAAATTAAAATAGATAAACATAACTGACTCTTCAATTTGAACTTCGATCTTTTAGTTTGAGTTGGTATCTAAAAGAATCTATTCAACAATACATAGTCACTATCATCCTTTCTAATTTTCACCATAAAGACTACATTTAGAGTATAAAAGTTAAGAAAACTGTTAATCAATACGCTATTTTTAATACTTAACCCAAAATACACAGATTCAACTTGCTGAAAAGACAACTACATACTGATTTAAAATTAAAATATGTTAGATATCTCAATAGAGAAAGGGAATAATTGGATTAACGTACAATATCAACTTATCTTTGAGTATGTATTTTCATAGTATTAGATTTAAGGTTAATAGGAAGTCGGGGCAAAGTGTTGGTCCGACTTCTTTAATTTTAAATTCTCTGAATACGGAATAAAGTCCCCTTTTTCATATCTTTGTGTAAATCCATAGAAGAGATTGACACATGAAATTACTTGTATATAAAGCTTCAGCCGGTTCAGGCAAGACCTTTACCCTTACTGTAGAATATATTGCTAAACTGATCTACAATCCGCGTTCGTACAGACACATCTTAGCTGTAACCTTTACTAATAAAGCTACAACAGAGATGAAAGAACGGATATTAAGTCAGCTTTATGGCATATGGCAAAAAGAGACTGAATCAGAAGCCTATCTGAAAGAAATCAAAAAAAGAGTCGCTCTATCAGACGAAGAAATACGAGTCCGTGCAGGAGAGGCTCTTTTTAACATTATCCACGATTACAACTACTTTAGAGTAGAAACCATTGACTCTTTCTTCCAATCGGTAATGCGAAACTTGGCCAGAGAGCTAGGCCTGAATCTGAATTTAAATGTAGAATTAAATAATGATGAAGTGCTAAGTGAGTCGGTAGATAGCTTGATAGAAAACCTAACACCTACTTCACAAGTGCTTTTCTGGCTATTGGAGTATATTGAAGAAAAGATTCAAGATGAGCGCAATTGGAATGTAGCAAATGAAATTAAATCTTTTGGACGCAATATCTTTGATGAGAAATATATAGAAAAGGGGAAGGACTTGAGAAGAAACATGAAAAACCCACACTATATTTCCACCTATAAAAAAGAAATTCAAGCCATCCAGAAAGAAGCATTAGAGCAAATGAAAGGTTTTTACGACCAATTCCATTCCCTGTTAAGTGAAAAGGGATTAACGGTAGACGATTTAGCCTATAAATCTACAGGAGTGGCTAGCTATTTCAACAAACTCAATGAGGGCTATTTACGTGACGATGCTTTTAATGCAAGGGCTCAAAAAAGCCATGATGATGCTGAAGCTTGGTGCAGTAAAAGCTCACCACAAAAAGAGCTTATTATTTCTTTAGCCTCATCGGAACTACAACCTTTGCTACAAACTGCAGAAAAATACAGAAAAAACAATAATAAGATTGTACAAAGCTGCTTTCTCTCATTAGCTCACCTAAACCAGCTACAACTATTAAACTCCATAAGCGAAGAGGTACAACATCAAAACCGGGAGAATAATCGTTTTTTATTAGCCGAGACTAACACCCTATTACATGACATCATTCAGGAAGATGATTCTTCTTTTGTTTTTGAAAAAATTGGCTCTAATATCCAGCACGTTATGATTGATGAGTTTCAAGACACAAGTAGAATGCAATGGGAAAACTTTAAGATATTACTTTTGGAAGGTTTATCACAAGGGAAAGACAGCTTGATTGTAGGGGATGTTAAACAATCCATCTATCGTTGGCGTAATGGAGATTGGAGCATATTAAACAACTTAGGAAAAAAAACTATTTTTCCTTATCCGATACAAGTAGAGACATTAAAAACCAATCGTCGGAGTGAAAGCAACATTATTTCATTTAACAACCATTTCTTTAGAGGAGCTGTTAAGTATCTAAATGACAAAGATAAAGAGGAGTCAAAAAAAGATTGTGAAGAGCTGATACAAGCCTATAGTGACGTAGAACAAGAGTCACCTAAAGAGACTAAGAAAGGATATATAAAGGTCTCTTTAATTAACACCAAAGAGAGTGAATACGCATATGAAGAGGTTACTTTAATGCAAATGAAAGAACAGATTGATACATTAATCAAGCAAGGAGTGGTGCAGAAAGATATTGCTATCCTGGTTAGAAAAAACAAAACCATTCCCATTATTGCTGATTATTTTCAAAAAGAAACAAACTACACCATTGTTTCTGACGAAGCATTTCAACTTCGCTCCTCTGATACCATAAACCTGTTAATGGATGCCATACAGTATTTGAATAATCCGGATAATGCCATCATACAAGCCCAACTGGTAGCTACTTATCAACATAAAGTAAAACAAAACAAGGCCGATCTAAGTACACTTCTGAATTCTGACCTTCATACCTATCTTCCCGATAGCTTTTTAGAGAGTTATAATGACTTGAAACTAATGCCTCTTTATGAACTTCTGGAACAACTCTACATACTCTTTGAATTAAATGAAATAAAACATCAGGATGCTTATTTATTTACATTCTTCGATGCAGTTAACCACTACTTGGAATCACACTCTTCAGATTTAGGATCCTTTATAAAATATTGGGAAGAGAGTCTTTCAACCCAAACAATTCCCGGTGGAGATATGGAAGGTATACGTATTTTATCTATTCATAAAGCTAAAGGCTTGGAATACCATACGGTATTAATTCCTTTCTGCGACTGGAATCTGGAAGTAGAAACACAAGTAGGGAATTTAGTATGGTGCACTCCCAACACATCTCCATTCAATAAGCTAAGTATTGTTCCCATAAATTATTCCAGCCGTATGAATGAGTCCATTTATCAAGATGATTATCTAAATGAACGGCTCCATCTATGGATAGATAATTTAAACATTCTGTATGTAGCATTTACACGTGCAGAGAAAAATTTAATTGTATGGGGACAGCAGAATAAAAAAAATACGGTTTCAGAACTTCTTATGGAAACTCTTCCTACACTCCATCTTACTACTGGAACGTGGAATGAGGAAGACGGAATGTATGAGTTTGGCAATCTTTGTCCTTCAGAGCCGAAGAAAGTAAAAACAGAATCCAGAAATCCAATTACCTATCCTAAAGAACCCATAACGTTAACCATGCAATCCATTCCTCCCGACATTGAATTCAGACAATCTAATCGTTCTGCAGACTTCATTCAAGAGGCAGGGGGTGAAACAGAACTTTCGTCACGTTTTATTGACAGAGGACAGCTATTACACACTCTCTTTTCAGAGATCAAGACTCTGGAAGACATTGAACCAGCCATAGAACGATTGCTTTTTGAAGGTATCATAGAAAGCATTGAAGAGGAAAAAGAAATCAGGACATTAACTCAAGAGGCATTCACAGATCCACAAGTCAAAGAGTGGTTTTCCGATCAATGGAAAATTCTAAATGAAGCCGCCATACTTTTCAAGAAACAAGGAGTTTATCACCAACGTCGTCCAGACCGAGTCATGATTGGCAAGGATAAAGTCATAATTGTAGACTTTAAATTTGGACAACCTCATAAACGCTATAACCAGCAAATCAAAGAGTACATCCATCTTCTTATGACTATGGGTTATACATCTGTGGAAGGATACTTATGGTATGTAATGAACCAAGAGATAGAACAAGTACAATAACAAATTACAGTAGCAAATAAATAATATGAATACGTTTTTAGAGCTTGTAGCTAAAGATATATGTAATAAAATAGGCAAAGATCTTTCAGAGGTAGCAGTCATCTTTCCCAATAAGCGGGCTAGCCTCTTTTTTAATGAATATTTAGCCAATCAAAATAGTACCCCTATCTGGGCGCCTACCTATTTAAGCATCAGTGAATTCTTTCAACAACTTTCCCCTTTATCATTGGGAGATCCCATACGCCTTGTTTGCGAACTACATAAAGTTTTCTGTTCTGTTACAAAGAGTGAAGAGAGTCTTAGCGATTTCTACTTCTGGGGAGAACTTCTAATCAGTGATTTCGATGATGTAGATAAAAATCTGGTAGATGCCAAACAGCTATTTGCAAACCTAAAAGATTTAAAGGCTTTAATGGACGATCTTGATTTCTTGGATGAGGAACAAGAAAAAGCCATTCAACAATTCTTCAAAACATTCTCCCCCGATAAGCAAACGGAACTAAAAAAACGGTTTCTTTCTCTATGGGATTGCCTCAGCACGATCTATCACGATTTCAAAAAGAACATAAATGAACTTGGAATTGCCTATGAAGGAATGCTCTATAGAGCCGTTTTAGAACAAATGGAAGAAGCCAATCTTCCCTATAAAAAGTTTGTCTTTGTAGGCTTTAATGTCCTTAATGAAGTAGAGAAAAAGCTTTTTCAACATTTAAAAGACAAAGGGAGAGCTCTTTTCTATTGGGATTATGATGTTTTTTATACTGACAACCCCAATCTTAAATATGAAGCAGGAGAATTTATTTTACGTAACTTAAAACTCTTCTCCAATGAGTTGGGAAAAGAACATTTTGACAAACTCAATAAACCAAAACACATTCACTTTATAGCAGCTTCTACAGAGAATGAACAAGCTCGTTATCTACCTCAATGGATTGAAAATCATCTAGCTGAAAACGAAAGAGAAAACGCCGTAGTACTCTGCAATGAAAGTCTACTGCTTCCGGCTCTTCATTCCATTCCCAAACAGGTTAATCATTTAAATGTAACCATGGGATTCCCATTATCACAAACCCCGATACATAGTTTTATTATGGGCATCATAGAACTTCAAACCGAAGGTTACAACCCAAAAACCGGAAGATATCTCTTTCAAAAAGTGCTATCTATATTAAACCACCCATACACCAGAAAGAGATCCGATTTTGCAAATCAAATCATTGAAGAACTGACTAGTAATAATCGCTTCTATCCCACCCCGGCTGAACTTCAAAAAGATGATTTCTTAAAGGCATTATTTACTCCTACTCATACGCAAAAAGAACTCTGTAAACAATTAACTCGTCTAATTAAAGAAGTAGCCATTATTTATAATGAAAAAGAGGAGTCTTCTAATGCCTTTACTCCTCTCTATAAAGAATCATTATTCAAAGGCTATACTTTAATCAATCGATTATATACGCTTATTGAAAGTGGCGAATTAAAAGTGAATATGGCCATCTTCATTAAATTACTGGAACGATTACTTGTCAGCACCCAAATACCTTTTCACGGAGAGCCTGCTATAGGTTTGCAAGTCATGGGGGTGTTAGAAACACGAAATTTGGATTTCAAAAATATCATAATGTTATCAGTCAATGAGGGACAACTACCTAAAAAGGGAGGAGAGACCTCTTTCATTCCCTATAATATCAGAAAAGCTTTTGGGATGACTACTCTGGAACACAAGAATGCAGTTTATGCTTACTATTTTTATCGTTTACTACAACGTGCTGAAAACATTACATTAGTATACAATAATACAAGAAGCGATCAAAATGAAGGAGAATGGTCTCGTTTCATGCTCCAGCTATTAATTGAATTGCCACAACCCATTAAACAATATTATTTAAATAGTCAACAAAAACCACAGATCACCAAACCTATTGTAATAGATAAAACGGATGAAACTTTAGAGAAATTGAAAGAGTTATATGACTGTTCAAATAAAACCTACTCTTTCCTCTCTCCTTCTGCATTGAATACCTATTTGGATTGCAGACTTAAATTTTATTATCGCTATATAGCAAAACTCACACCACCTGAAGAGGTCAGTCCGGAAATCGACTCTTCTCTTTTCGGTAGTATTTTTCATAGGGCCTCGGAATTAACTTATCAGTATTTATCCGATCGATCTCCTTTAATAACTAAAGAGGAGATTAACAAATTAATCAAAGAACCACAAAAAATCCGATTCTTCGTAGATAAAGCGTTCAGAGAGCTTCTTTTTCACTCGGATGATAAAGAGAAACCGGAGTATAATGGAACACAACTAATAAATTCTAAAGTAATTCAATCTTATCTTACTCAATTATTAAAATACGACATCAACCATACTCCGTTTGAACTTATTGCGACAGAGAAGGCTATACAAGATAGGATTAAAGTAAAAACACCACATGGAGAAATCAAAATTAAACTTGGGGGTTATATCGATCGTGTGGATCGTAAAGACAACGTATTACGAATCATTGATTATAAAACAGGTTCGGGAAGTAAACTATTAAAAGAATTAGACAGTTTGTTTGACAGAGAGGCAAAAAATCGCCCCAGCCACATATTTCAAACTTTTTTATATGCCTCAATTATGTGCCGTCAAAAGCAAGAAAAAATAGCTCCTGCCATTCTATATTTACGCGAAACAACCCGAGATGATTCTCCTATCATACAAATGGGACACAACAAAAATTCAATGGTAGAGATTACTAATTTTGCTCTTTTAGCTGATCAATACAACAAAAGACTTCAAGAACTTTTAGAGGAATTATTCGATAATCATACTGCTTTTAACCAAACTGAATTCATAAATAGATGTAGCTATTGTGATTATAAACAGCTTTGCCATAGAGAAAGCGGACAATAAGTCCGAATTACTCCCCCTTTTACCTCAATACAAGACAAGGTGTCATCTAGTTGTATAAAAACCATTTGGCACATACTTTGCATTTATATAAGTGAGCAGAGGTCATAAAAAAAAAGACTAAAGCTCAGTGGTGAAGATTGTTTAACTTAAATATAGAGGAGATAAAATTATGATGCCAATTAGAAGATCACAAAGATGGTTACCCGGTATTTTCAATGATTTCTTTGATACTAACTGGATGGAAAGAGCAAATGCAACTGCACCTGCTATCAACGTATTCGAAAGTGAAAACGACTATAAGGTAGAAGTAGCTGCTCCTGGATTAACCAAAGAAGATTTTAATGTTAGAGTAGATGATAACAAAAACTTAGTTATCTCTATGGAAAAGAGTAAAGAAGATAAAGAAGAGAAGGATGGTTGCTATTTACGTAGAGAATTCTCTTACTCAAAATTTGAACAAAGAATCATTTTACCTGATAACATTAATTTTGACGGTATTAATGCACAAGTTGAGAATGGAGTATTGTTAATTGAAATACCTAAAACAACAAAAGAAGAAGCTCAAAAGAATGAAAAGTTTATTGAAATAAAGTAATTTCATACAGTTATAAAGATAAGGCGTCATTCATTTGTTATGAATGACGCCTTATCTTTATAATGACTCTAATAAACTACATAGAATCACAAAAAACTTTGCTATATAAGTAATAATAGTATATTTGAAGTAAAATTTTCCATACAAAATAAAAAAACAAATAAATTCCATTAAATGGAATACTTTTAGTCAACACTAAATAAATAAAAATCATGAAATCAATTTTTTATAAAGCAGACACAAGAGGTTATGCAAACCACGGATGGTTAATCACTAAACACACTTTTAGTTTTGCCAATTACTTTAATAGAAATAGAATGAACTTTGGCTTACTTAGAGTTGTCAATGATGACAAAGTAGAGGCTGGTATGGGATTTGGCACTCATCCTCACGATAATATGGAAATTGTTTCCATACCTCTTAAAGGTGATTTAGAGCATATGGACAGTATGGGAAATAAGCACGTTATTCGTTCAGGGGAAATCCAAGTAATGAGTGCAGGCACAGGAGTTACCCATAGCGAATATAATGCTAATGATGATGTACCGGTTGAGTTTTTTCAAATCTGGGTATACCCAAGAGAAGAGGGATTAAAACCAAGATATGGACAGAAAAAATTTGATTTTGAAAAGAACAAAAATGAATTCACACTAATTGTTTCTCCCGATGCTGCCGACGAAAGTCTTTGGTTATATCAAGATGTATGGTTCAACATAGGTTTATTTGATAAGGATATCGAAACAAAATACAACCTAAAGAAAAAAGAGAATGGAGTTTTCATTATGTCCGTTGAGGGAGAATTTGAAGTCAACGGAACTAAATTGGAAAGAAGAGATGCCATAGGTCTTTGGGAAACAGACTCAGTTGACATTAAATCGCTCACAGATAATGCCAAATTACTTGTTATAGATGTCCCTATGGATTTTGAATAAAGATTAAGGGATTAAAATTATATCTTAAAGAGGTTGAATTCCTATGTGTAGATTCAACCTCTTTTTTTTTACAAAAAAACTAAAAATGCGATTGTCTTATACTTCTCTCAGTCCGCCTTATAAACTCAATAAAAAAAGAGAAAGTTATTTACTTTCTCTTTTCCCATTATTGTTATATTATCTTTCTATAATCCTCTTGCAGATAAATAATGCTCAGCCTCAATAGCAGCTTTACAACCACTTCCTGCAGCAGTCACTGCTTGTTTATAGATTGGATCGGCCACATCGCCAGCAGCAAAAACACCGGGAATGTTCGTTATCGGCGTTCCCGGTTCGGTTACGATATACCCCAATTCATCAGTCTTAACATAAGGCTGAAAAACAGAAGAGTTAGGTGTATGCCCAATGGCTAAAAAGAAACCGGCAATAGGCAAATCATAAATCTCTTCATCTGCTTCACCTTTTCTTTTGACTAATTGAACCCCCTCAACTCCATCGCTCCCATAAAGTCCAATGGCATTATGCTCAAACAAAATCTCTATTTTATTATTCTTAGCTACCCGATCTTGAATAATCTGTGAGGCTCTTAAATAATTTTTACGAACAATCATATATACCTTAGAAGCCAAACCGGAAAGGAATAAAGCCTCCTCACAAGCCGTATCACCGCCACCAACTACAGCAACCACTTTGTTACGATAAAAGAAACCATCACAAGTAGCACATGCACTCACACCCATCCCGGCATACTTTGTTTCATCTTCTATACCCAGATATTTTGCAGCAGCACCTGTTGCAATAATTAACGTCTCTGCCTCTATTACTTTTTCACCATCAATGGTTACCTTATATGGAGCTTTTGATAAATCAGAAGCCGTAGCCATACCCAAGCGGATATCGGCACCAAAACGTTTCGCTTGTTGTTTTAAATCTCCCATTAACTCAGCACCACTAATAGATTGCGGATAACCGGGGAAGTTTTCCACATCTGTAGTCGTTGTTAATTGACCTCCTGGTTGTAAACCCTCATATAGCACAGGAGCTAAATTTGCACGTCCCGCATAAATTGCGGCTGTATAACCTGCAGGTCCTGAACCTATAATTAAGCATCTTACTTTTTCTATATTACTCATTTTTTAATTATTTAAACGTTTTTATCTCAAATCTATAACATCTACCGAAGGATATTCCGACTCATCAAATTGGAAAAAAATAGGTGAATAGGATTGATACATTATGTATTCCTTTACCATAATTTCACTTTCTGTTCTATCTCTGAGTCTAACCTTCAAATATAAAGGCAAGTTACTTATCTTGTCAACATACAGAACAACCAGCTCTATCTCTTTATCTTTCTTTTTGTTTTTCAAGATGACTTCCACCACAGGTTTATTTTTATAAAGAGTTACATTCCCTATGGCAACATCCGGAAACCCTTTTTGATAACTCAACAATAACCGATACGGATTGATTGATTCCAGCTCTTCTTCTGTTGGATTTATGATATTAACTTCCTCATTAACTAATAAATAACTCCATTGTGTTTTTCCATCAAACCAGTTCTTAAAGTCTGAAGTTTCTAACTTGAAACATTCTCCTTGCAGGTGCAATATCCCTTCGGATTTATCCACTAATCGTTGATCTTTAGTTGTAATCATAGTAAAATCAATCCGCATACCACCGGCAGATTTTAAAACCTCAACTGTTTGATCAAGCACTCTACGAGCTTGTTTGGCTTGTTGTCCCCAAAGTGTTGCCACCGAAAGAACAAGAAAAACAGTACATATTATTCGTTTCATCGTACGTAATAACATCAAACTATCATAAATTGTTCAACTTCATTGATAGGTCTGCTTCATCAGAACACAACACCTCACGAGGCTTACTTCCTTCGCTAGGGCCAACTACCCCGGCAGCCTCCAGCTGATCCATGATCCGACCGGCCCGATTGTAACCAATTGAGAATTTACGCTGCAACATGGAAGTAGAACCTTGTTGCTGTATGACCACCATCATTGCTGCATCATCAAATAAAGGATCTAAATTATTCATATCGATTTCTCCCGGAGCCGGCTCAGATTCCTCGTGATATTCAGGTAATTGAAAAGCACTGGTATACCCCTGTTGTTCGGCAATATATTTAACGATACTATCAACCTCGGGAGTATCAATGAAAGCACATTGCACACGAATGGGATCAGCTCCTTGCAAGAAGAGCATATCCCCCCGCCCAATAAGTTGATTAGCACCCGGGCGATCCAAGATGGTACGTGAGTCCATCATTGAAGATACACGGAAAGCTACTCGAGCAGGGAAGTTGGCCTTTATCGTTCCGGTTATGATATTTGTAGTTGGCCTTTGTGTGGCAATCACCATATGAATCCCCACTGCACGCGCTAATTGCGCAATACGTGCTATAGGCAATTCAATGTCTTTACCGGCAGTCATAATCAAATCACCAAACTCATCAATAACCACCACTATATAGGGCATATATTTATGTCCTTTATTTGGGTTAAGTTGTCGGTTTATAAACTTTTTATTGTATTCTTTTATATTTCTTACGTGGGCCGCTTTTAGTAAGTCATACCGACTATCCATTTCCACACAAACTGAATTCAAGGTTTGAACCACTTTATTTACATCGGTTATGATCGCCTCTTCTTCATCGGGTAACTTCGCCAGAAAATGCCTCTCTATGGCAGAATAGATGCTAAACTCTACTTTTTTAGGATCAATCAACACGAATTTCAGTTCTGCAGGATGTTTTTTGTATAATAAAGAAGCAATCAACGTATTAAGTCCAACTGACTTACCTTGTCCTGTTGCCCCAGCCACCAATATATGCGGCATTTTACTCAAATCCACCATAAACACCTCGTTCGTTATGGTTTTGCCAAAAGCCACAGGCAATTCATAATTACAATCCCTGAAAATCTTTGTTCCTAAAATTGATCTTCCCGAAACAATTTTAGGATTGGAATTAGGAACTTCAATACCAATGGTTCCTTTTCCGGGTATGGGAGCGATGATACGTATTCCTAAAGCAGAAAGACTAAGAGCTATATCATCTTCCAAACCTCTAATCTTAGATATACGCACTCCTCTCTCGGGCGTTATTTCATAAAGTGTAACCGTAGGGCCAACCGTTGCCTTTATCGTATTTATTTCAATGCCAAAACTTTTTAACGTACTGATGATTTTATTCTTATTCTTGTTTTGCTCTTCCATATTAATGGTAGGATCACTATCTACATAATCTTTCAGCAAGCCAAGCGTAGGCAATCGGTAGTGTTCTAAATCCAGTTTTGGATTGTAGGGTCGAAGGTTTCGTTCTTTATACTCTTCATTCTCTTTAACGACTTCAATCTCAAAGTTGGGTTCATTATCTTCTGAGGTTTTCTTTCCTTCTGCTCTTCCGTTATTATTCACTTTAACAGGAGATTCAACGGGAACCTCAATTTCCAACTCTATACTATGAGATTCCTCCTTATCATCAGCATTTTCAGAGAAATCATCTTCAAATTCTTCTTTTTCATCACTCTCTTTATGCAAGGGTTCTTCTTCTTCCGCTTCCCTCTTTTTCTTTTTCAAAAAGGAGAAAGTAAAACAATAACGAATCCAACCCATCGCCTTCTTATTCATTAAGACTAAAATGGCTAATCCGGTACCCAATAAAAATAAGATAACCCCGGGAATACCTATTTGTGAAATCAACCATAAACTAACGTTATAACCATGAAGTCCTCCTAAATAGATAAAAGAATCTTCGTAAGTGGGCATCAGGGTAAAACCCAAAAACAAGGAAAACCATATAAGCAGGGAAAAACAAGACAAAAACCACTTCCACAGCTTAACCCGTTTCACCTTCATGAAATGTAACCCACCAATGGCCAAAAAGACAAAGATGAAGATGGAAGAAAGTCCAAAACAATCATTCATAAGGAAATTAGAGAGCCTGGCACCCCACGAACCGGCATAATTTTGTATTCCATTATCCGTAGTTGAAAGGTCAACTGCATTCCCTCCTTCCACCAAACTTTGATCTGCAGCCCCTGTAAAAAAGAAAGATATATAAGAAATAAGGAAAAAACCGGCCAGTATAACCATTCCTAATCCAATAAGGAAATGTAACGTTTCGTGTTTAAAAAAAGAAGCCAGTCTTTGATACCATTTTGCTCCTAAATTCTCAGTACTCATATTTATCTATAATATTTTATCCTAAATTCTATTTTAGGCAAAAATAGTAAAAATAAAAAAGACTTTCACTCAAAACACCTACCATTGCAATAATAAGTTTACCCATTATGTGTTAAGCAAACAATACATAATTTTAAGTCGTTACTATTCCGGTTATTCTTTTTGTTAATGAATTGCATCATTATTAAAACTCAAATTTTTAGATAATATCCTATTCTTGAATCCATCAAAGGTTTTAACATAATGAGGCCTTTGCACGGTAAACAAATCTTTTTTGCGTGCTTTTTCGATTACATCTATTTGATTACAAAGAGAATAAGGTAGATAAAAAGGAGATAGCCGGGCAAAAGAACTCATACACTGCATACAAACCATTGCCTGCATTAAAGCAAGCTGGGGATAAATTGTGCCCAATGTGCTCAGATAGAGAGGCTAAAGGGTCAAAAAGACCCTCACAAGGGTTCTTTTGGGAAGTTTTTTTGTCCTCTTTTTATGAAAAAAGAGAGAATTTACAGCCAAAAAGTACACAAAATATTAGAAAAAGAAAAGATCAACACTTTTGCAAAGCTCTCAGTAATATAAATTTCATCAGAATCAACACAAACAGGTTGATTTGCATTGTAATGGAAAGGCAAGTAATAATTTGAAGAATGACTTATAGACCAACACACATTAGTTAATTTTAGTATTATCTTTCAGCGCAATTTTCATTAAACGATGTTCATTAGTTAAACCTATGGCTTTTTACTAGACTTATGAATATCACGGGTTAGTCATTCGTTTGTTGGTTTTTATTTATCCAATTCATGAAATTGCTGAACTTTTCATTATTTATTTTTAACCATTCTTTTGCACTTGCATTTGAAGATGTACTGATATAATAACAGAATACATCCATATATTCAGATTTTGCTAAACTATAGAAAAAGGGAACATAAAAATTCCACCATAAATTATTTGTTGTTTGTTTTTCTACACTAAGTTCTCCTAATACTGTAAAAAATGATTTTGTATTATCTATAAACAATTCGTTTGCTGTTTTATCTTCATTTTCCTCCAATGAATTTGAGGCCATAATCATTGAAAGAGCTAATTCGCTTGCTGAAAATTCTGATTCCATCCTATTGGGATCTAAAAGTATCTCGATATCCATTGAATTGTCTAAATCTCTTTTAATATTTTCCCCCAATTGATTCTTCAATAATTGGTAGGCTGTTTCGGCTCTTTTAGAAGATGGCTCTAATAATAGAAAGTAATATAAACTAAGTAAACTTTGCACTCGTTGGTTAAGCTGTTTTTCTATAATTGCCAATCCGTAATGACTGCTTGCGTGGTTGGGTTTATTTTTAATGGCATTAATTAAAGCCAATTCAGCGTTTTTATGGTCTTGAATCTTAGAATAAGTAATTCCCAGATTAAAATATAAAAGATAATTGTTTCCAAATTTTTTAATCCCTTCCTGAAAGAGCTTAATGGCCTGTTCTATTTTTCCTAAATTACTTAATGATGACCCTTTAGTAACATAAGCAGGCAAGAGGAGGTCTTTATTCTGTTTAATAACAACATCACTATGTTTAATCGCATTATTATAATCGCCCGAATACATATAGGTCATAGCCAACTCATAGTTAATCACTGTAGATTTTGGATCAATTTTTAATGCTTCGTTGTATGCTTCTATTGCTTTTTCATATTCCCCTTTGTCGTGATAATGAATCCCGACTTGCATTAAAGTGTCAATTTTACTTTGTCCAAAACACGATAGAGTTATTAAAAGACCTGAAATCAATAAAAACTTTTTCATATTATTCCTTTTTAAGGTTGTTAATGCTACTGTGCTGTTGCCAGAAAGGCTAACTTGCCTAATAGATGCAACAAAGCAATATATCTACCAACATGGCTGTTTTGAAAATGAGATAAACTTTTTGTCAACTCTTATATCTAAAATAGAATATCCATAAGAAAAAAACATCTTAAAAAACTTTCATCTATTGTCTTTATTCTTTCTCTTTATCTTTATCTTTATCTAGTGACTAAAGATATACTTAATACATAGAGAATTAAAATTACACTATAAAGTAAATTTACCTGAATTATTTTACAATTGCTTTAAATATGTTTTTTAAAATTCAATGTCAGAGAACTTAGTTTTCATATTTGATTCAAAAAATTCATTGTATACACTACTAGCTATAACGTTTCTGATATTTTCAATGACTTCTAATGAAGTTATTCACGTTAATTAATGCACAATTAATATAATCATTTTAATAAAATTAAGGAGCAATTTCTTGCTTATTTCCTCAAATGCATTACGGTTATAAACAGATGATAATTAAGACCTCTTTTTATCCATTTTCAATTGGTCTGGGACCGAGGCCTCATATAACCCAGACCTATGCCTGTTCGGTCTGGGACAAACCGACCTTGGGTCTGGGACCGATTAAATTGTCAGACTAAAGCGCTAAAAGAAGGACTTTCTTTTTACCTCTTTCTTTGATTGCTACCTTTAATACTTTTCTTAACTTTGCAGTTAATTTACTTGTTAACAATGGAAGAGAAGAGCCAAGTTATTTTCAATAAAAATGTAGTGGAATTTGTTACAGTTTCAGCAGAATATTGTGCTTTTATAGAACAAAATGAAATGTCTGATCCGCAAGAATACGTTACTACACTACTCAAAATATTACCTTTAATATACCTCAAGGCACTTCTACTGCCTGACAGTGAGCGAATGGGATTTGAAGACCCTGAAGTTCACGTAGACGAAATCACTTATGAAATGATTCAATTAAATATCGCAAAGATATTAGGTCCTGACGATGATTATCTGGAAGTTTTTGTTCCGGATATGACTTATAGTGACCAACCCATAAAACAGTGGATTTCTGAAGGTTTAGCAGATATTTATCAAGATCTTAAAAACTTTATATTTGTTTTTCAATTAGGACTTAATGAAATAATGAACGATGCATTAGTCATTTGTAAGGAGAATTTTGAGTATTATTGGGGACAAAAACTGGTAAATACTTTACGTGCTTTACACAATGTAAAATATTCCTCTTCTTTAGAGGATGAGGATCAAGATTTTTGGTAAATTAATACTCCTTACACAAAAAAACAAGAAAGGGTCTTTATTCAATGATGATAATAAGAAAAAGCATAAAAAACGAAGAGATAAAAAATCTACCCAGAGCTATTTTTTCAGGAGAAATTAAAACCATCACTTCAGAAGAAGAAGTTATTAAGGCTTTAGATTTTCTTGCAAATCATAGAACTGTGGGGATTGATAGTGAAACAAGACCTTCTTTTAAAAAAGGAAAAATGAACAAAGTTTCTCTTCTGCAAATATCCACATTGGATTGCTGTTATTTAATTAGGCTCAACCATACCGGATTAACACAACCTTTAATTGACTTTCTGGAAAATCCGGAAATAAAAAAAGTAGGACTCTCATTACATGATGATTTTTTAATGCTTCATAAACGCGCCCCTTTTGAAGAAAAAGGCTTTATTGATCTTCAAAAATATGTTCCTCAATTTGGCATTAAAGATCGTAGTTTACAAAAAATATTTGCCATTCTTTTTAATCAAAGAATCTCTAAATCTCAACGGTTGTCAAACTGGGAACGACAAGAATTAACAGAATCACAAAAAAGATATGCAGCAACAGATGCATGGGCCTCTCTAAAAATATACAACCTTCTGGAAGAGCTCAAAGAAAACGGAGAGTATGTCATTCAATCCATTCCTACTGACACAGAGTCAGAAAACAATTAAGTTGCAAAACATAAAGAAGACAATATAAAACATGGAATACCGCAAAGTATTTTTAAAACCCAAAAAAGAAGAGTCTTTAAAAAGATTTCATCCCTGGATTTTTTCCGGAGCCATTGCAAAAATAGAGGGAACACCCGAAGAAGGAGAGATTGTTGAAGTGTATACTTCAGAAAAACAATTCATCGCTTTAGGCCATTACCAAATAGGAAGCATTACCATACGCGTACTTTCTTTCCGGAAAGAAAAAATAGATTACAATTTCTGGAGAACAAAAATAGAACAGGCATATGCCATGAGAAAAACCCTAGGTTTAGCTCCTACACCCCAAAACAACACATTCAGGTTAATTCATGGAGAAGGAGACGGACTACCCGGGCTAATCATTGACATATACGATCATACTGCTATTATACAAGCACACTCGGTAGGTATGCATATGAATAGGAAACAAATTGCAGAGGTGCTTCTAGAGGTATTAGCCCCTACTGTTAAATATATATTTTACAAATCGGAAACCACCCTTCCTTATAAAGCGGACTTAGTTGAAACCTCCGGTTTCCTAACTCAAAAAACAACAGAACATATAGGAATAGAAAACGGACTAAAGTTTCAAGTTGATTTTCTTAAAGGGCAAAAAACAGGTTTTTTCATTGATCAACGCGAAAATAGAGCTTTATTAGAGAAATATGCCTCCAATAGAAATGTATTAAATATGTTTTGTTATACAGGAGGATTCTCCTTTTATGCCATGCGTGGTGGAGCTAAGTTGGTGCATTCTTTAGACAGTTCTGCAAAAGCCATTGAACTTACAAATCAAAACATAGAGCTAAATTTCCCTAATGACGACAGACACCAATCGTTTGTAGAAGATGGATTCCGGTTTTTAGATGAAATGCCTCAGAATAAATATGATTTAATTGTATTAGATCCTCCGGCATTTGCCAAACACAGAAAAAATCTCAGAAACGCATTACAAGGATACAAACGCTTAAATGCAAAAGCAATAGAAAAAATTAAACCCGGAGGAATTCTATTCACCTTCTCTTGCTCACAAGTAGTAACCAAAGAGCAATTTAGAACTACGCTCTTTTCTGCTTCTGCCATAGCTAAACGGGAGGTTAGAATTCTGCATCAATTAACACAACCGGCCGATCATCCCATTAATATATATCATCCGGAAGGAGAATACCTAAAAGGTCTTGTACTCTACGTTGAATAGTTAAAATACAATAATAACAAGAAAATTACAGCTACTGATTTGTGTTGTATAACATAAAAAGTTTATCTTTGCAGTGTGTTTTTCATGGTATTAGATTTAAGGTTAATGAAGATTGATTGTCGCGAGGCAATCAATTTTTTTCATTTTAAACCAAAGCAGAGAGTAAATATATTTCTAAATTCCACTCTAAAAATCCCCTAAAAATTCTATTCCTATGTGTATTTACAAATAATCACGTATATTTGTATACATTGCATGGCAACAGATAACTAAAACTTATAAGATATGAAAAGCATAAAGATTCGCTTAATAATTATGAACTTTCTTCAATATGCAATTTGGGGATCATGGTTAATCTCTTTAGGAGCGTATTTAGGTGGAGAATTAAACTTTTCAGGAAAACAAATAGGAAGTTTCTTCGCAACTATGGGAATTGCCTCTCTCTTTATGCCAGCCTTAATGGGCATAATTGCAGACCGATGGGTTCAAGCTCAACGGTTGTTAGGGATATGCCATTTAATTGCCGGTGCTTTTATGATCATTGCAGCACCTCAAACCGGTTATACCCCTCTTTATGCTCTTATTCTTTGTAGTGTTTTATTTTACATGCCTACCATATCACTCTCCAACTCTGTGGCATATAGCTCATTGGGAAAAGCGAATTTAGATACGGTTAAGCACTTTCCACCCATTAGGGTATGGGGGACTGTTGGGTTTATATGTGCCATGATACTTGTTGATCTATTAGGGTTTACCCGTTCACCAAATCAACTCTATTTCTCAGCAATCCTCTCTTTCATTTTAGGTATCTATTCCTTTACCCTTCCACAAAGTGAGGTTAGCAAAGTAGAAAAAAGTCAATCGTGGGTTGATGCCATGGGACTTAGAGCGTTTGCTCTATTTAAAGAAAAAAGGATGGCCATCTTCTTCATTTTCTGTATGTTTTTAGGGGTATCTCTACAAATCACCAATGCTTTTGCTAATGATTATTTAACTAACCATTTTGGAACAATGGAAATCTATCAGGGTACGTTTGGTGTTGAACATGCAAATATATTAATTTCTCTCTCTCAGCTTTCAGAAACCCTTTGCATACTATTAATTCCTTTTTTCCTTAAACGGTTTGGCATTAAGATTGTTATGCTAATTAGTATGTTGGCGTGGGTTCTTCGGTTTGGACTGTTGGGCGCCGGAAATCCGGGCAGTGGAGTGTGGATGCTTATTTTATCCATGCTTGTTTATGGTGTTGCTTTCGATTTTTTCAACATATCGGGTTCGCTATACGTAGATCAGGAAACCAGCCCCTCAATTCGTTCTAGCGCACAAGGGGTATTTATGATAATGACTAATGGCTTTGGAGCTCTTATAGGATCTTATGCAGCAGGATTTGTAGTTGACCACGTGGGTTGGCCCAATTCTTGGTATGTATTTGCAGGTTATGCTTTAATTGTTGCCGTATTATTTGCTTTGATATTTAAGCATAAACACAATCCGGAAGAAATCCCAGACCAGATAATATAACTAGAATTATGGACAAAGAAGTAGAAATTGTAGTTCAGCAGATAGCAGACAGCCAAATAGAAATTGGTGCATATGCTTTAATCCTCAAAGAAAGAAAGGGTGACCGCAATTTGGTTATTATTATTGGAACACCCGAAGCTCAATCCATAACCTTGAAAATTGCAGGCATTCAATCTCAACGTCCTTTAACTCACGATTTGTTAAAAGCAGTAATTGATCATTTAAACGCTGCAGTACAAAAAGTTTTAATCTATAAATCAGAAAAAGGAATCTATCATTCTTATATCTTTTTAGAAAAAGAAAATAAGGAAACTATACAGATTGATTCGCGCACATCGGATGCCATTGCTTTAGCATTGCGATGTAATGTGCCCATTTACATTTATGAATCAATTCTAGAAAGAGAAAAAATTCAAATAACTAAAGAAACAAAACCACAAAGTACAATAAAAGAACAGACCTCCTTAGAATCGTTGGAGGAAGCATTAAATAAAGCGGTAGAGGAAGAAAATTATGAACTAGCATCTGTACTGAGAGATAAAATTGAAAGAATAAAATCTCAACAATAGTATGCAAATATTCTACGCCCCGAATATAACTACAAGCTTAGAACTTCCTGAAAGCGAAGCAAAGCATTGTACACAGGTTTTGCGCCTCCAAGAGGG
The DNA here is from genome assembly GCA_964522975.1 of uncultured Bacteroides sp. Taxonomy (GTDB): domain Bacteria; phylum Bacteroidota; class Bacteroidia; order Bacteroidales; family Bacteroidaceae; genus Bacteroides_E. The sequence continues at coordinate 52,070 of CAZFXK010000004.1, forward strand.
AGATACCATCACAATTACTGATGGGCAAGGTTTTTTTTATGAAGCCACTCTTACTGTTGCGAGCAAAAAAAAATGCAGAGTCAGAATAGATCGAACAATTGAGGTGGAAAAACTCTACCCTAACCATCTACATATAGCAATAGCACCAACAAAACGGATGGAGCGTATGGAGTGGTGGGTGGAAAAGGCAACCGAAATTGGCATTGATGAAATTTCGTTCTTAAACACCCAATTTTCTGAACGACGCTCAATTAACTTAGAGCGAATAGAAAAAAAAGTTATCTCAGCTACAAAACAATCGTTAAAAGCACATCTACCTAAAATAAATCCAATGATGGATTTCCACGAGTTCATAAAACAAAATTTCAAAGAACAAAAGTTCATAGCACACTGTTATCCTACTGAAAAGGAACTTTTGAAAAAAGCATTACACCCCCATACAGATACCGTCATTTTAATTGGCCCGGAAGGGGATTTCAGTGAAGAGGAAGTATTAATGGCCACTGATAAAGGTTATATTCCCATTACTTTAGGAGAAGCCAGACTTAGGACTGAAACAGCCGCATTAGTTGCTACTCACACTTTTGCACTAATTAATCAATAGAAATCATAAATAAAATAATTTAATTCAACATTTCTTATGAAAGCAACTTTAAATAAAGTCATAAAATATTCACTCATTACTTTTATAATGGTAATGATGGCCTCCTGCTCAGGAACTAAAAAATTCATGTATTCTATTCCTGCTGATACAAATGAAATATTTGCTGTAAAGATGAATACGATTGTAGAAAAAACAGGCATTCATAAAAAGAAAAACAAAGAATTGAAACAGCAAATCTTAGAAACCATAAAAAAAGAAATAACTGCTGATGATTTTAAGCAAATAGAAAACATAATAAACGATTTGTCTAAATCGGGAATAGATACTAAAGAACCCCTCTATTTCTTCAATGCCCCATCTTTAGCTTATCGTACCATTGCAGGCAATCTTAAAAGTCAGAAAAAATTAAAAAAGACACTCTCATTACTCGAAAAGCACAACTTATGTGAACCTTTAGTTGAAGAAAAACCTTATTTCCACACCGTTTTAGCCAATAACCTATTTATTATATTTGACAAAAAAACAGTTTTACTAATCCATTCTCCTTCCAAAAAAACAGAAGCAGCAAAGAAACAAGCTCTTAGCTTATTTACATTACCCAAAGAAGAAAGCATCGTTAAGGGAAAAGCAAAGTCGTTTAAGGAATTCAGACAAAAAGATAAAGATCTTGTATTCTACAGTTCAGCTGAAAACATACCCACTGCATACAAGCGACAAATAGAAAAAATAATAGGAAAAAAAATTGAGTTTGAAAACATTGGACTCATTGGAACCATTCATTTTGAAAAAGGAGAGACTCATTTAACTTTACAGTTTGACTCTGAAGAACTCAACTTATTAGCCAAAAACAACACAAATATTAAACCATTAAAAGGCAATTTATTAAACCTATTCCCTTCGAATACCATTGCGCTTTTTAATATGGGCATTAATGGAAAAGCAATCTATAAAAACTTAATGGATCAAGAGAATCCTCCCAAAGAGCTGTTTGAAACAGAAATAAAAGACTTCATTGAATCCCTAAATGGAGATATCAGCATTGGAGCTTTCACAATGGGTTTAGATAAGGCTAAACCTAATTTTCTGGCACTTATTGAAGCAAATAGCAAGAATATAAAGTTAGATTCACTCTTTTCAGATAAAAACCACCTCAATCTAAAAAGGAATGAAAAAATCATAAAACTAAAAGAGAATGAATTTTTATGGAGAAACTTTAAACTGAATAACCCTCTTTCTCAATATCTTTCCAAAGATTTATTCCTTGGCCTAAAAGATGATTATATCTATATAACCAACAATGAATTAATATATAAGGACATGGGAGAAAAGATTGACAAAACGATGAAAGGGTCTGCTTTGACTTCAAACCTAAAAGGTAAACTATTTTATACCACATTCAATATTGAAGAGATTTTAGATCTTCCTTTCATCAAAGTATTAACCTTATTTGGAGGAGATGAGGCAAAACAGATGGTAGATAAAATCTCTCATTTCACGCATCTTGAAATTCTAAACGAAAATAAGAGTAATACCATAGAAGTAAACCTTTATCAAAAAGAATCCAAGCAAACCTTATTGGAGCTTTTTCTTGATGATTTAATTCGTTCCTTACCTATTGCACAATGATAGAATACATTGAATTAAAAAACTTACTCCCTGAAGCATTTAAACAACAAGATAAAATTGAATCGGATGTTTGGCATCAGGTGATGCGTTTTGATAAGAAAAAAATTTATTTAATTAAGGCTGTATCCGGTGCCGGTAAATCCTCCTTATGTGCTTATCTCTATGGGGAAAGAACGGATTATCAGGGTATAATTACATTCAATGGCAATAATATATCTACATTTACTGATAAACAATGGGTTGATATCAGAAGAAAACATTTAAGCATCACTTTTCAGGATTTAAGATTATTCCCGGAACTTACTGCCATTGAGAACATACAGATAAAAAATAACCTTACACATCATAAAAAGAAAAAAGAGATTTTAAGCTGGTTTGAACAATTAGATTTAGATCAACATATGAATCACCCGGTGGGAAAATTATCTTTTGGACAACAACAACGTGTAGCGTTTATAAGATCATTATGTCAGCCTTTTGATTTCATCTTGTTAGATGAACCAGTGAGTCATCTGGATCAAAACAATGCTAACATAATGGCAAAAATCTTAATAGAAGAGTTTGAGAAAAAATCCTTCGGCATCATCATAACATCTATTGGTAAGGATTTGGAACTTCCTTACGATTATATAATGAGTCTATGAAACTTATTTGGAAACTTTTTAAAAAACCGATTAGTTTAAGTCAAATCATTGGTTTTATATTGGCTAACATCATTGGTACAACCATTATTTTATTAAGTATACAATTTTATAGGGATATAACGCCGGTATTAACCGGTAGTGACTCTTTTATGGGGCAGAACTATATGGTTGTGACTAAAAAGGTAAGCACTTTAGGTTCAATCTCCGGAAGTAATAACTTATTTACAAAAGAAGAGATTAAAGAACTAAAAAAACAGGATTTCTGTAATAAAGTAGGTGTTTTCACCCCTTCTTTATTTAAGGTTTATGCCGGCCTCACTCTTGAAAGTAAAGGAATTCGGTTTGGTACTGATATGTTTTTTGAATCTGTACCTGATGATTTCATCGATGTGCCCCTAAACGATTGGCATTTTAATCCGGAATCCGAAGATAGAATTATTCCTATCATTCTTCCTAAAAATTATTTGAACTTATACAATTTTGGGTTTGCTGAGAGTCGTAATCTACCTAAGCTATCCGAAGGATTAATAGGAATGATTCAATTAGACATACAATTAACAGGAAATGGGCAAAGAGATTCATTCAAAGGGAATATCATAGGTTTTTCAGATAGATTAAACACCATATTAGTTCCCCAACAGTTTATGAAGTGGGCGAACGAAAAATTCAGCACAGAAAAAGATAGAGATCCATCTCGCATCATCATAGAGGTAGATCAACCGTCCAACTCCCTCATAGCTGATTACTTTCAAACGAAAGGGTACGAAGCTGAGTCTGGAGCTTTAGATGAAAGTAAAACGACCTACTTCCTAAAGGTCCTTATTGGCATCGTTTTGTTCATAGGATTATTAATAAGCTTATTATCTCTATATATACTTTTACTGAGTATTTTCTTATTAATCCAAAAAAGCACAGAAAAAATAAAGAATCTCCTATTAATAGGTTACACTTCTACACAATTGGCTATTCCCTACCAGATTCTAATGATAATATCGAATATTCTGGTCTTTGCTTTTTCTCTAGGAGTTATGTATAACTTAAGAAAGCTTTATATTACAGAGTTAGAACCCATACTACCTACTTTATCGAAGAGTTTTCCGATGGACATTATTATTATTGCAGGACTTCTATTATTAGCCATAATACTCATAAACAGCATATTGATTAAAGGGCGCATTAAGAGCATTGAAAAAATCTAGTAAGGAATTAAGAATATCCTTATTGAAAATAAGCACACATAATCTATAAATATTTTTTCTATCTAAGAAACATTAATACACTAGCCATCTTTTGACATTTTATAATCAAAAGGAGCTAGTGTTAATAACCTGAAATTTTATCTAACAGTATTCCCATATTGAATCCATGGGTAACATAATATCTTTCACTTTTGAGTTTCAATAAAAATGATACTTTCTTTTAGATCTTCAGATTGAGCAGAAAGAATAATAGTACCTTCATTTTCATTTGATTGTAAAATAACAACAGCCTTTCCCCCAAAAAGTTTCCTTTCCGGTTTCTTTAATGATAAAGAATCATTTGGATTACCATTGTCTGTACCCACTATGCTTCCTGTTCCTTCGACTGAAAAACGAATATTATTTTCGGCTATAGGAACCGGTAAACCCTTATCATCTAAGACTTCAACCATAACATATGAAAGATCTTTTCCATCAGCTTTTATTTTTTTTCTATCAGCTGATAAACGAATAGAAACTGGTTCGCCTGCTGTTTTAATTTCCTTCTCTAGTATCTTCCGATTATCCCTGTAAGATACAGCTTTTATGGTCCCTTTTTCATAAGGTATTCTCCACATAACATGATATGTTCCATCAACCTTAGACTTACGCCCATGCGACTTCCCATTAACAAAAAGTTCAACTTCGTCTGCATTGTTATAATATGCCCACACATCTACTATCTGACCATCATCCCAGTTCCAATGAGGAAATAAATGCAAAACATCCTTATTTGTCCATTCGCTTTGATACATATAGTAAACATCCTTAGGTATTCCTGCCAAATCTATTATACCAAAAAAAGAGCTACGTGATGGCCACCAAAAAGGAGTTGGTTCTCCCAAATAATCAAAACCTGTCCAAATGTATAGACCTGATATATGATCATATTTTTTTGTTAAATCCCATGTTAACTCGTGAGTTGAGCCCCAAGGCACATGATTATTGTCATACGAAGAACAATGGTGTATAGAACGATCAAAAGGTATATCCCAACGTAAAGGCCATTTATATATACTATCAGAAGGCATCAAATAAAATCCTCGAGACATTAATGCAGAGGTTGTTTCTGTTAGAATAAGTTTTTGATTAGGAAATTTATCATGAAAATTAGCATAATTATATTCATGATAATTAAATCCGATGATATCCATTGC